>CAYZZJ010000001.1:0-40924 GCA_964482885.1 uncultured Ruminococcus sp.
CCTTCGCCACCACGGGTATCATCACCGTTATGGGTGAGATAACCACTACCGCCACCTACGACGTTCAGAAAATAGTTCGTAAGGCTGTTGAGGAGATCGGCTACGACAGAGCGAAGTACGGCTTCGACTGCCATACCTGCGCGGTTATGACCGCTATCCACGATCAGAGCGCGGACATCGCACTTGGAGTTGACAAGAGCCTTGAGGCTAAGAGCGGTGAGACCGAGGACGAGCTTGATACGGGTGCCGGCGACCAGGGAATTATGTTCGGCTACGCCTGCGACGAAACCCCCGAGCTTATGCCTCTGCCCATATCCCTCGCACACAAGCTCGCGAAGAAACTGACCGAGGTCAGAAAGAGCGGTAAGCTCTCCTACCTGCGCCCCGACGGAAAGACGCAGGTAACCATTGAGTACGTTGACGGCGAGCCTCGCCGCGTTGATACTATCGTTATATCCTCTCAGCACAGCGCTGACGTTGATTCGGATACTATCCGTAAGGATATCATAGAGAACGTTATCTTCCCCGTAGTGCCCAAGCAGCTTATGGACGGAAAGGTAAATATCTACGTTAATCCCACCGGCAGATTCGTTATCGGCGGACCTCAGGGTGATACGGGTCTTACGGGCAGAAAGATTATCGTTGATACATACGGCGGATACTCCCGTCACGGTGGCGGCGCCTTCTCGGGTAAGGATCCCACTAAGGTTGACCGCAGTGCGTCCTATGCAGCGCGTTACGTTGCCAAGAACGTTGTTAAGGCCGGACTTGCCAAGAAGTGTGAGGTGCAGATTGCCTATGCTATAGGAGTTGCGCGCCCCGTATCCGTTCTTATCGAAACCTTTGGCACTGCCGTATGCGATGAGGAGAAGATTGCGGAGGCTGTGAATAAGCTCGTTGACCTTCGCCCCGCTGCAATTATCAAGAAGTTTGAGCTGAGAGCGCCTATATACAAGCAGCTTTCCGCTTACGGACACATGGGTCGCGAGGATATCGGTGTTAAGTGGGAGGAGTGCGATATAGCCGATGAGCTTCGCACTCTCTGTCTCGGAGAATAAAATTTTATTTCTAGGTACATAAAATGCCCTCATTGCGAGGGCATTTTATTCTTTTTCACTTGCAAACGGCAGGTCTAACTGTTATAATTATTGTGTGTTACTATCGCGCGAGAGGGAGGACGGTATGAACGGTATCGATATAGCCGAGAAGCTTAGCGGAAAAATTGAAAATATCGTATTCAGAAACGAAGAGAACGATTATACCGTTCTTGAGATATCCACATCAGGGGGCAAGCTTATTACCGCTGTGGGTATTATTGCATCGCCCGCCGAGGGCGAGCTTGTCGAGCTTATCGGACATACGACCTTTCACAAGGAATTCGGCTCGCAGTTTGCGTTTACCACATATGAAAAATCTCTCCCTAAGGAAATAGACGATATTATACAGTACCTCTCGTCGAGGACAGTCAAGGGCGTAGGACCGGTAACCGCATTGAAGATAGTCAATAAATACGGCACGGACACGTTTGACGTAATTGAGAACCACCCCGAGTGGCTCACCGATATTCCCGGCATAAACCCGAAGAAGGCGGCGGCAATCTCCGAGTCCTTCCGCGCTCAAAGCGAGCTTCGCGGCGTAATGGTCTTCTTTAAGGACTATATGGGTACGGGAGAGATTAACAAGGTCTATAAGCAGCTCGGAGCATCTGCCGTGGGAATAGTACGCGATAATCCGTATATACTTTGTGCCTCGGAAATGGGAATATCCTTCGACAAGGTCGATGCTATTGCCGCGTCCTTCGGATATCCCAAGGACGGAGAGGAGCGTGTTCTCGCGGGCATTAATTACATACTTGATTATAACGCTTCCGTTAACGGTCATACCTGCCTGCCTAAGGAAAAGCTTGTTGCGGCATCTGCGCAGCTGCTCGGTATAGGTGCACCTATGCTTGCAGAAATGGTAGAAGTATTTATCGAGAAGGACGCTGTTGCGGAATATAGAATAGATGACGTCTGTTACGTTATGACTCCCGACACCGACGGAGAGGAGGAGTTCATATCGAGAAGGCTTATCTCTATGTCGCGTGAGATAGTCCGTCTCGGAGCGCAGGATATCACCGAGCTTGTTCGCAAGGTAGAGGTGAATACGGGAATGACCTACGCATCTCTTCAGCGTGAGGCGCTTTACAGGTGTCTGCACGACGGCGTTACTATTATTACGGGCGGTCCCGGTACGGGAAAGACAACGGTTGTCAAGGCGCTTATCGCGATATTCGACGACCTTGGAATGGATGCCGTGCTTGCGGCACCCACGGGTAGAGCGGCAAAGAGAATGAGTGAGGCTACCGGCTCTGAGGCGAAGACCATACACCGCCTGCTTGAAATGGAGCGCACGGATACCTCTGCCGTACGCTTTAACAGAAACTCGCGTTATCCCATCGAGGAGGACGTTATTATAGTTGACGAGGCCTCTATGATAGACCTCGTACTTATGAATGCCTTGCTAAGAGCCGTGCCGCGCGGCGCAAGACTTGTGCTTATAGGTGACTTTGACCAGCTGCCTAGCGTAGGTGCCGGAAACGTGCTTGCGGATCTTATATCCTCGGAGACTATACCCACCGTCAGACTTACGGAGGTGTTCAGGCAGTCAGGGGAGAGCCTTATTATCACTAATGCTCATCACATCAATAACGGAGAGCCGCCCGTGCTGGGAGCTACCGACAAGGACTTCTTCTTCGTCAGGCGTGATGACGAGCGGAGCATAGCGGATACCGTGGCAACGCTTATCACCGAAAGACTGCCGAGAGCATACGGAAAGCACATAAAGGACGAGATACAGGTTATAACACCCTCGAAGAAGGGCTGGGGCGGCGTTGACGTTCTCAACCGAGAGCTTCAGGCTCGTATAAACCCTAAGTCCTCTGATAGGCGCGAGCATGCCGCACATTCGACGGTATTCCGAGAGGGAGATCGCGTTATGCAGGTTGTGAACGACTACGAGATAGAGTGGCAGAAGAACGGAGTTGAGGGGCTTGGTATATTCAACGGAGATATAGGAGTGATAGAAAAGATATTCCTGCCCGAGAAGTGTATGGAGATACGCTTTGACGACAGATTTGTCAAATACAGCTTTGAGAAGCTCGATGAGCTGGAGCTTGCGTACGCCATAACCGTTCATAAGAGTCAGGGAAGTGAATATCCCGTCGTTATCATACCGATGTATTCCTGCCCGCCCATGCTCATGACGCGCAATCTTCTGTATACGGCGGTCACAAGAGCGAAGAAAATGGTTATTCTCGTCGGCAGGAGTGATATACCCCACAGAATGATATCGAATAACCGAGAGGTGCAGAGATACACCACGCTCTCCGACAGACTCGTACGTGCGGCGAGATAAAGCGCGCACGCGCACAAAAACATATATTTAATCAAATGCCCTTGAAATTTATACTTTGATGTAGTATAATTATCGTGGATTTATATACAGTGCTTTCGAGGAAAGGAGTACGGCATGATAACAAGGATCGGTTTAGATCTCGGATATGCGAACATCGCGCTCAGCGATTCTATCGCAGAGATATACAGAGAGCCGTCCGTCGCTTTGGTTTATAAAGAGCCTAAGGCGGATTCGCGCCGTATTATTTCGGTAGGAAGCGCGGCTATGGGAGTAGGAGTTGATACCGTCGGCGACGACGGCATTCTCGTAAGACCGTTTAAGAACGGAATTCTCTTCGATCAGCAGCTTACAAGAGAGATTATCACTAATGCGATAAAGGCGGTCAAGCCCGCGGATAAAATACGTTGCGCACTCGGTGTTCCCTCGGACTTTACACAGAAGCAGGAGAAGGAGCTGTTTAATATGCTCGCCGACGCGGGAGTTGAGGTTGCGTTCTCGGTTGCCCGTCCCGTTGCTGCAATTATCGGTGCAGGCTATTCGCCTTCTATGAGTGTCATATCGGTCAATATCGGCGCGCAGTCGACCGAGGTTGCCGTTATGCACGGCGGTAAGGTGCTGGCTATGAAGCGCACCGCCGTCGGCGGCGAGGACTTTGACAAGGCTGTAAAGCAGTATATACAGGACCACGGCGAGGTCAGCATATCTCTTATGGTTGCCAGGGCAATCAAGGAGCGTCTCGGCGCCGTTTGGAAGGGAAGGGCAAACGACAGCCTTGATATCGAGGGAACGCTTTCCTTGACGGGAAACAAGCTTCACGTCAACGTCACCACGGAGGATATCGTAGGTGTGTTCGAGGAACCGTTGCAGCGCCTTCTTATGGCTGTGGCAGAGGTTGTTAAGCAGACTCCCGCAGATGCCGTCGAGGCGGTGTTCGCCAACGGTATCGTGCTTACCGGCGGCGGGGCCGAGCTTTACGGCATGGACATGCTTATGAGCAAGGTTCTGGGTATTTCCGTTACAAAGCCGCAGGGAGCTATCGACTGTGTCGCGAAGGGACTATCGAGGATAAACGCGTTTGTCTCCGAACGATCAAAGGTGGCGGGGAAGAACCTGACCGATCAGGTTTCAAAGCTATATGAGATGAGTAAAAAAAAGTAAGAGGTGTAATATGAAAAAGAACAATGAAAAGAAAACCGTTTCGCTCAGCGCGAAAATACTTGCAGGAGCTCTTGCGGCCTTCCTGCTGTTCGGTAGCGTTGCGGTTGCGCTGATGTATCTGTTCGTTTGACGAGCAGTAGAAGAAATGAAAAAACACGGTTATATGAGTGATAGGGTGCGGGGAACTTACCTCGCCAGCCTCACTTTGAATAGCCGTGTTTTTTTCTTGTAAATTCGGGGCAAAAAGTAAAAATACACTTTTTCGGTTTCCACCAAAGAGGTGTGTTGAATGATGTTGGTTGGGTGGAAAAACAAAAATCCGATGTTGAAAACTCACCAAGAAAAAGTACACGATTCCGTTATTTAGGCGTCAAAATCGGGATTTTCCGACCCCAAACCGAGCTTTTCGACCTGAAAAGTCATAACGGAATTGTGTAGAACGGTTTTTTGCACACCGAGCATGGGTGTTCGGAAAAATGTATTTTGTTGAAAAGCCAACCGTGGCGTAAAAGTGTTTTTGCGGTGCTGAGGCTTTACATTCATCTTGGTGTACATAAGAAAAAACAGAGGCAAGTGACGCTATGCACTACCTCTGTTTTCTATTTGCTTTTCAGAAACCTGAGTGTTTGTTTTTTGGATATGTATCCTCAGTTTCCTGCGGAGGGCTTGGTCTTTCTTATGAACTCGAAGATCTCCTCGACCTCGTCCTCGAGCGCATCGTCTGCCTCTTGTACGGGTGCTGCGGTAACCTTCGTTACAGCGGGAGCAACAGGCTCCTTGATCTGCACCTTGGGCTCGCGTACAACGTCCTCAATTACGGGGGTCGCAGTGGGGGTATATGTGCTTGCGGAATTGACAACCTCGTCGGCTATCTGCTGCGCTCTAGCGCTCTCAATGCTCTTGTTGGACTCGCCGTTTTCGCTGGTCTTGGGATCGATAAATCCGGTTGCAATTATGGTGATTCTTATCTCGTCGTGAAGCTCGGGATTGAATGCCGCACCCCAGATTATGGTTGCATCGGGATGAGCCTCCTCGTACACCATGGTGGAGGCAATCTCAACGTCCTCAAGAGTTATATCCTCGGATGCCGTGATGCTCATAAGAACTCCGGTTGCACCCGCGATGCTCGTCTCAAGAAGAGGGGAGGAAATAGCCGCCATCGCAGCAAGCTGTGCCTTGTCAGCACCCTTTGCACTACCGACGCCCATGTGTGCGTAGCCGGCATTTTTCATGATGGTGGTAACGTCGGCAAAGTCACGATTGACGAAGCCGGTTACGTTGATTATCTCGGATACCGACTGAACACCGCGGCGAAGCACGTCATCGGCAATCTCAAACGCGTTGGCAAGTGTGATTCTGGTATCCTCAACCTGCTTAAGTCTTTCGTTGGGAATGACGATAAGCGAGTCTACGTATTTCGCAAGCTCTGCGATACCCTGCTCAGCCTGCATATATCTTCTCTTGCCCTCGAAGTTGAAGGGCTTGGTGACAATACCAACGGTAAGTATATCAAGCTCTCTTGCTATTCTTGCGATAACAGGAGCCGCACCGGTACCGGTACCTCCGCCCATTCCCGCCGTTACAAAGAGCATGTCCGTACCCGCGAGAACAGCCTTGATATCATCTACCGATTCCTCGGCAGCGCGTCTGCCGATCTCGGGATTAGCGCCTGCTCCCAGGCCACGGGTAACCTTATCCCCGAGGATAAGCTTCTTGGTTGCACAAGAGGTGTCAAGCACCTGTGCATCGGTGTTAACCGCGATAAACTCAACGCCTCTGATGTTTGCGGATATCATACGGTTTACGGCATTGTTTCCGCCACCGCCTACGCCTATAACCTTTATGTTAACGCCGCTGTCGTATACCGGCTCAAAATCGAATTCCATTTTGCTTTCCATAGCGCGCTCCTTCGTTTTTACTACTGTATAGATAAGCGAGGCAAAGCTCGCGTACGTGTAATATATCTAAATATATTATACAATAAAAATAGATAAAAACAAGATAAATAACGCGCGCGCTAAAATTTTTAACAATTTATATACTAACGCGCGCGTTATTTTAAGGCAGAATTACTCTTCGAGTAATTCTTTGAGGAGCTTTGAAAACAGAAGCTCAATGTTATTATTCTCGCCCTTACGAAGCGCCGTACGCATCGCCAAAAGACGCTCGGGAGCTTCTATGAGCGCACATATTTGTTCGGAAAGCCTCTCGACTGAAAGAGCGTCCTCGGACAGAAGCACAGCGCCTCCCTCTGCCTCCTTAGCCAGGGCGTTTTTCGTCTGGTGGTTATCACTTACGTTGGGCGAGGGGATCAGTATCGAGGGTAATCCCGCGGCATTAAGTTCGGCAAGCGTTATCGCCCCCGCCCTTGTTATAGCCAGGTCTGCCGCCGCGAACCACATTGGAACGTTATCGAGATATGCTACTATTCGCGACGCAGAGGAGGACGTTATCTTCATACCCCTCTCCTTCGCACTGTCGAAGTATCTTCTTCCCGTGGCGTGAACGTGGACGTATCCCGGGTGCCATTTCGTTATTTCCGGTATGGCGTCGATAATGGCATCGTTCATTTTGGAAGCCCCGAGACTGCCGCCAAAGGATACGGTAAGGAATGATTTTTCGGGAATTCCAAGCCTGCGGCGCGCATATTGGCGCGGTATTTTTCCGAAATCACTGCGTACAGGGTTTCCGATCACATAAACGTTGCTTTTTCGCCCAAGGTATTCCTCCGCCTCGCTAAATCCCAGCATAACCGCATCACACCTTGAAGCGAGCAGGCGCGTAACAAGCCCCGGGTATGCATTGGATTCGTGGATAGCTGTTGGAATTTTACGTCTTAAAGCTGCCTTAAGAACAGGCCAGCACACGTATCCTCCCGTGCCTATCACAATATTCGGCTTATGCTTGGCTATAAGCTTTGAGGCTTCACCAACGGCTGTAAATGCCTTTATTATCGCTTTTAGGCTTTTAAGCGAAAAGGATCGGCTTAATCCCTCTACTGCTATTTCCTCTACCTCATATCCCGCATTCGTTATAGCGGTGTTTTCCTCTCCGCCGCACCTGCCCACAAAGACGAAATCGGCATCTTTGTATATCCTTTTTGCCATTTGCGCCATGGCGAGTGCGGGATATACGTGCCCGGCTGTGCCGCCGCCGCAAAACATTATTTTCACACCTGTATCCTCATTTCTGTATAGTGGCATCACGGGACACCGACAGCATGATTCCAACCTCGAAAAGCAGCATTATAAGCGACGAGCCGCCATAGCTGAAGAAAGGCAGGGATATTCCCGTGTTTGGTATCGTATTAGTAACAACAGCAATGTTCAAAAGAGCTTGTATTGCAATTTGAGTAGATATTCCAAGGCAGAGCATCTTTGAAAAAACGTCACTGCTATGTATAGCTATTTTGAAGCCGCGGTATATAAGCAGCGCAAAAAGCAGTATGGTTGCAGCCGCTCCAATAAAGCCAAGCTCCTCGCAAAGAATAGCGAATATCATATCGTTGGCAGGCTCGGATACGTAACAGTATTTAAGCTCGCCCATACCAAGCCCCTTGCCGAAAATTCCCCCCGAGCCTATTGCCATAAGCCCCTGCAGGGTTTGCCACCCTCCCGTCAGCTTGTATTTTTCGGGGTCAAGCCATACCGTGAGCCTATCCTTCGTATAATCGGTAAAAAGTGCGATGCAGCTGACTCCTACAGCACCCGCTCCGATTACACCTACTATGTATTTCATATTAATTCCCGACAGCAGGGTAAGAACTATTCCGATGCAGCCAAGTATAATGATGCAGGAGAGGTGCCGCTGCAGCATTATAAGTATGATAGGTGCTATCAATATCAGCATAGGGAACAGCGTTCCGTGCAGAAATGCCGTTCTTCCGCTTTTTATCTCCGTTGCTCTTGCTCCGTTTTTATCGAAGTAGTAAGCAAGCATTATAACTACTGCGAACTTGGCTATCTCGGAAGGCTGAAGGGTGAAGGGGCCTATGGATATCCAGCGCTGCGCGCCGTTTCCAACGAAGCCTATTACCAGGGTGAGCAGAAGCAGAAGTAACGATACGGCATAAATCGGAATTGCTGCAGCCTTATAGAAAGATATCTTTATTCTTGAGGCTAATATCATAGCGAGTAATCCGATTGTCAGCCATATTGCCTGCCTTGATATAAAATACCAGGGATCATTGTATTTTGCTTCGGCATAAGCGTATCCTGCCGAAAATATCATTATCGTGCCGAACGCCGCCAGAAACAGCGTAACTGCGGCAAGTATTCTGTCGGGACGCCCCGCTTTCTCTATAAAAACCTTTTCGGTTATGCCGAGCGCATCTTTTTTCTTGCGTTCTTTCATATAAGGTAAAGGGGAATGGTGATTGCCGACGCCACCAGCGTGATTATTATTGCTGCTACGCATATCTTATTTTCGCTCCAACCGCTTTTTTCCAAGTGATGATGCAGGGGTGCCATCTTGAAGACCCTCTTGTGCGTTAGCTTAAAGACAACAACTTGAATTATTACCGAAGCGCCCTCTATGACGTACACTATGCCATAGAGCAGTATAAGCAGAGGGTTTCCGAGCGCAACCGTCGCAGATATAAGCAATGCACCGAGAAACAGCGAGCCGGTATCTCCCATGAAAATTTTTGCAGGGTGAAGGTTGAAAAGGAGAAAAGCTGCACCTGCTCCCATAACCGCGGCGCTTATAACCGTGACGTCGGGCAGAGAGGCGAAGGATACGAAGAAAACGGCAGCCCCCGTACTAAAGGCGACAGATGATGCCAAGCCGTCTATTCCGTCGGTCAGATTAGCGCAGTTGGTCGCGCCTACGAGAGCGAGAAAAGCAAGAGGATAATACCAAAAGCCTATGTCTACGTCACCGAAAGAGAAGGAAAGTGTGCCGCCCTCGCCGAGCAAAACAAACCGCAGATATAAAAATAAAATTGCCGAGATGCTCTGCAGCACAAGCTTTTGCCAGGGGCGCAGCCCCTCGTTTTTTCCCCTGGACAGCTTCCTTGTATCATCAATTATTCCTATTACGGCGTTCATTACCGCAAATACGGAACAGGTGATAAGAGATAACGAAAGCTTGACTTCGCCGATTGCCGCGAGATATACAATGGCGACAGCGAGTGATACTGTAACGGCAAGCAAGAATGCCAGCCCACCCATTGTCGGTGTTCCGCTTTTCGATATGTGCCAGCTGGGACCGCCCTCGTATATCGGCTGCTCGGCGTTATTCTTCAAATAAGGTATGAGAATTCGCTCGGCGCAAACCGTCACGCCGAACGTTAGAATGAATACAAATACGTAAAGTAGCAGGGGTGTATCAGTCATTTTTCCCTCCTTTGATGTAGTCAATAATTTTATGTATCCCCGTAGCGTGAGAGCCCTTTATCAGGAGCATCTCGCCCACTCTCGCGTCATTAATTATAAATTCTGCAATATTCGATAAATTATCCGCGGGATCAAATATAAGTATATCCTCCTCCGGCATACCGCCCTGCATAGCACCGAGCTTGACGTCGTTTGCGTGCCTACCACAAAGGTATAAGCGCATAACTCCGCGCACAGCGGCGTACTCGCCTACAGATTTGTGGATATCTGTGGCATATTCTCCAAGCTCAAGCACGTCGCAAAGAAGCGCTGTCGGTCGTGGGTATCCGTAGGAAATCAATAAATCAATAGCCGCCCTCAGCGCCTCAAGCGAGGAGTTATAGCTGTCGTCGAGCAAAACGAGCCTATCCGTTTTGATAACCCGGTGTCTTAATACGCCACCGTCAAGCCGCGAGAGAGCTGTAACGATATCCTCATTAGATACACCTATGGTATGCGCGGCAGCCGCTGCGGCAATTATATCGGTAGCAAAAGGAATAAATACGGTGGGGATACGCATATCCACCTTGCCGCCGGGAGTATATAAAAGGTAATCGGATATTTTGCCTTTCCCATTTGGTAAAAGTGAGTAGTCTGCATAGCGGCTCTTGGTGGAGAAGGTTACTCTCATTTTTGCATCGCGGAGAAGTGGCTCCTCGGCATCGCATAAAAGGACACCACCCCTCATTCCGTCCAGCACCTCGAGCTTAGCATGCGCTATTGCCTCGCGTGAGCCGAGATTTCCAATATGCGAGGTTCCTATAGCCGTAATCACGGATACGCTCGGCTTGGCGCAGCGCGACAGCGCTGATATTTCGCCCGTATGGTTCATTCCCGCCTCGAGTATCAAAACCTTGCAGTCTGCGGGCGCGCTGAGCAGGGTGAGTGGCAGACCTATATCGTTATTGAAGTTCCCGTCGTTTTTGTGTGTGACAAAGCACGCTGAAGTAATACGGTATAGGATTTCCTTAGTTGTAGTTTTGCCAACGCTGCCCGTTATCATTACGGTACCTTCAAGCTGCGGGAGCTTCGTTTTGTATAGCCCTGCGAGAGAAAGTAATGCGCGCCTCGGCGGAGCGTCAATATCGCCTCCCACTCCCAGAGTGACCGCGCCTCTGCCTTTCGCTTCCTTGATGTGAGTTGCGGATTTTGAGCCGTCCTCGGAGAGTGATATGAAAAGATCTCCCTCTTCCGCTTCTCTTGAATCGGTGGCTATATGCGAAATTTCGTCAAATTGCAGGTTGCCTACGCCCAAAGCCGCCGATATTTCGATAGCCGAAATTGGCACAGCGAGCTTAATCCTCATTTGCAGTATCCTCCGCAGCCGAATAGTACTCTGCAACTATTCCTCTCTCATCAAAGTCACGGTATCCCCCGTTATCTATGATATATTTCTCATGCCCCTTCCCGATTATAGCAACGGTATCGTGTGCGGTAGCATCACCCAGCGCGGCTATTATAGCGTCCTCTCTCTTCGGAATGACCTTAACAGCATCTCTGTCACTTATGCCCGACAGTATATCGGAAAAGATAAATGCAGGCTCCTCGCCTCGGCTGTTGTCCTCGGTTATTACCGATACGTCGGAGTATTTTGCGACAATTCTTCCCATGAGCGGACGTTTTTCCTTATCTCTCTCTCCGCCACAGCCGAAAACGGTTATAAGCCGCCCCGTGCCTTTGTGGGCGCGAAGCGTTTTCATCGCGCTTTCCATGGCGTATGGGGTGTGAGCGTAGTCGATTATTACGGTAGGATTATCGTGGATTTTTTCCATTCGTCCCTCAACTCCGCATAGCCCCGCAAGCGCATTTTTGGCATCTCTTGGCGAAACTCCTAAATTAACGGCACAGCATATAGCGAGCGCGGCATTATACACGTTGAATGCTCCGGGCAGCTTCATTGATATTTGAGTTATTGCTCTTTTTCCATGGTATAGGAATTGGCTCCCATCAGCGCCCGAAAAAGTGATATCGGTACAGTAGTTGTCTGCACGGTTGATTATTCCTACCGTGACTGCCGAGCCTCCATAAGCCTCTGCGGCGCGCTCACCGTATTCGTCGTCAACGTTGAAAATCCGCACCGTACACTGTGCAAACAGGCTGAGCTTCGTTTTATAGTATTCCTCTATATCAGTGTGAAAATCCATATGCTCGTGCGAAAGGTTGGTGAAAACTCCGGAATAGAATGTAAGCGGCGCAACCTTGCCGAGAGCTATCGCGTGGCTCGACACCTCCATAACGGCGGCACGGCAACCGCCGCCCTCCATTTTACTGAGCGCGGAGTAGAGAAGTGACGGGTCGGGTGTTGTCATGGAGTAACCCGCCTCGGCGACGTTATCCCTGCCGATTTTTATTTTTCCAGTTCCTATGTAGCCGCATTTTATCCCCGAGCCGTTCAGTATTTCGTGAATTATGGTGGCGGTTGTGGTTTTTCCGTTTGTTCCCGTAACTGCTATCAGTCTCATCTTGGATTTATTTATTCTATTATGCAGGTAATGCGCGTATGCGTATGCGCGCCTTACGTCCGCGATGCGTATAGCCGTTATTCCGCTAGGTACAGTATAGTCGTAATCGCATACCAACGCCTTAATATATTTTGGGATATCGGGAGATAGAGCGGTGTATTCGCCACCTACTCGTCTGTAAACGAAAAGCACCGAATTATCAACGCATTCCTTCGGCTTATCCGTCGGTATAAACTCTGCCTCGATATCCAAAGTCGGTATATCGGCATCGTATTTTATCTCGTTCAAAAAATCTTTAAGCTTCATAAATCCCCCTAATCCTCGAAATCGGTGCGTAGCGCCCGTATTTCTATGACAGCTCCTATTTTTACGCGCGCACCCGGCGGCATGGATTGCTCAACAACGGTAAGCACGGCGCTGCTTGGGTCGTTAACGCCGCTTATTTTCAAATTCAGCCCCGCCTCGGCAGCCCTTCGATTAGCCGCGGCAAGGCTTAAGCCTGTCAGCGTGGGAACCTCGGTGACCGACGGACTTTTTTTCTCGGTATACAGGTATATAACGGAAACCTCGGTGGAAACGTCAACTCCCGCAGCGGGAATCTGAGAAAGAACTACGTTTCCCTCACCTATAACCGTGTATTTTACACTACTGTCAGACAGCACCTTTTTAGCCGACTCGATATTCATACCGACGTAATTTCCGACTGTATACGTGCTATCCTCCCCCGTACGCTCGTATTCGAGGTATGGAAGAATTTTAGTTAAGAGGGCGGATACGTAAGGCGCGGCTACGGTCGAGCCGTATTTTACCTGGCTTTGCGGTTCGTCGACAACTATAATTACCGCGATCCCTGATTCGTCAGAGGGGGCGAAGGCTACAGTAGAGCCTATTCTGAGATATGAGTTTCCATTCTCATCAAGCACGTCGAATTTCTGAGACGTGCCCGTCTTGGCGGCAACGCCGTAGCCGCTGACGTATGCGTTTTTTGCGCCTCCGTTTCCGCTTACTCCCTCTTCAAGCACCGCGGCTATTTCCTTTGCAACCGAGTTCGATACAACCTGCCCCTTTATAACCGGCGTGTGCTGCGATAGTATATTCCCGCTTGGGTCGATAATCTTATCAACAACGTACGGCTCAACCAGATATCCGCCGTTTGCAACGGCGGCAATCGCCGTCAGCTGAGCTATAATACTAACCTTGAAGCGCTGACCGAAGGAGGCGGTTGCAAGCTCGGTTGCGCCGATAGCACTCGGCGAGTGGAAGATAGTACCTGCCTCGCTCGGCAGATCTATACCCGTTTTCTCTAAATACCCGAATTTTTCGACGTAGGAATAAAAGGTTTCGGTTCCCGTTCTCTCTGCTATCGTCATCATAGTAGGGTTGCAGGACATCTGAAGGCCGTAAGCAAGAGAAAAGCCCGAGCCGTGCCCCGTGACCTTGTGGCACTTTATGCGCCAACCTCCGACCTCATGGTAACCGTGGCAGGAGAAGGTGTCGCTCATCTTTGCAGCTCCGCTGTCAAGCGCTGCGGCAACCGTAACTATCTTGAAGGTAGAGCCTGGCTCGTAGGTTTCGCTGACTGCTTTGTTCGACCACATAGTCTGCATAAGCTCGTTCTTGTAAGCGTTGTATTCCTCACTACCTACCGCAAAGCCCGATTCCGAAAGTCTTTTGGCTGACAGCTCGTCGAGTATAAACGGGGAGTTCGGGTTAAACGGAGATGATGTAGCCATTCCCAGTATAGCTCCGCTTTTTGTATCCATAACTATTCCGCATACGCGGTTGGTTACGTTATGATTTTTTACTATCGTTGAAAGCTGCGCCTCAAGCTCAGCCTGAATGTACGAATCTATTGTTGTTACTATGCTGTTGCCGTCCTCTGCTTCCTCTATATATTCATACCTTCCGGGCATTGGATTGCCGTTGGCGTCCTTTGCGTAAAGGTAATATCCGTCCCTGCCGGATAGGGTGGAGTTATATGAGTATTCAAGGCCGTACAGCCCCTGATTGTCGCTACCCGTAAAGCCGAGCACGTGCGCCGCCATGGTTCCCGCAGGATAACAGCGCGAGCTTTGTGCCTCGGCTGAAATAAAGCCTTCAAGCCCGTTATCCTTGGCAAAGCTCAGAACCTTGGCGTATTCTTCTTCGGTTGCAGCCTTCTCAATCGTGAGGTCCAGTACCGTGGAGTTTGATACTTTTTTTAGAGTATTCTCGTAATTCAATCCGAATATCTCCGATAGCCCTCTGGCTATTACTTCGGAGCAATCTTCGCCACCGTCACCCTTGTAGTTCGCTATTTCCTTAGGCGATACGAAAATTCTCCAGGTGGTTTCTGTGGTGGCAAGCAGATTCATGCTTGCATCGTATATGTTACCACGCTCCGCCTTGAGCTTGGTAGTTGTGGTAATCTCCGAGTACGCCTTATCCCTGTATTCGCTGTAGGAAAACAGGTCGAGCCTCAGTATGTTAGCGGTAAGCAGGCATGCCGCAAGCAGGAATGCCACCAGAGCTACCTTTGCCCGCGCCTCGGTTCTTCTTTTAGTTGTACCCGTATTCTTTTCCACTTGTCCCCCAAAAACAAAAAAGTATAGCGACAGCTAATGCGGCTATCGCTATACCTTATGATATAAAATTCTTTTTTAGAAGGAAGGTTGGTTATTATTTGCTCTCTTCCCCTGTCTCCGCCTCTGTCACCGTAGCTGCTTCGCTCTCTGCGGAATCGGCAGTGTAGGGAGAGATTATTCCCGAGCCGGTGAGCGAGAATATACCGAGCGAAAATACGAGCGCGCACGCAGCGGCAGCGGTGAATATGGCAGACATAGACGAGCGAAGGGGGAATCTGCGGATGGTCTTTTCGCGCGCAGGCGCGTTCTTAACGGTAAAGTGCGCTGCAACGTAGTCTACGATGCTTGTAAGCGCGTGTGTCTTATCTGAGCTAACGGGTGCGGGAAGCTCCGACTCGGACATCTGTCTTTTGCCGGCTTTTATAAGCATATAGTCTCCGAGCGTGCAATCGCAGCCCTCGTATACAACGGTGAATCTATCTTTAAGGTTTTCATAAAGAGTATCGTAAGCATTCTTTACAGATGTCATTGTAGTCGTTTCTCCTTTATATTTTTTCCGCGACTCTGAGCTTTGCGCTTCTTGCGCGCGGATTCGCTTCCAGCTCATCTGCCGAGGGCAGAATGGGCTTCTTTGTAATTTCCTTTAATTTAGGCTTGTTGCCGCAGATGCAGACAGGGAAGTCCTTCGGGCAGGTGCAGCCCCGGGTGAGATCGCGGTAGCCAAGCTTTACAAGCCTGTCCTCAAGCGAATGGAAGGATATAATTGCTATTCTCCCGCCCTCGCACATTCCGGAGGTTGCGGCATTTATGAGCGGCTTGATTGCATCAAGCTCTGCGTTCACCTCTATTCTGATTGCCTGGAAGGTACGCTTTGCGGGGTGAGGACCGTCGGCTCTCGCCGCCGCAGGAATTGCCGATTTGATTATATCTGATAGCTGATGCGTAGTTTCTATCGGGTGCTCCGCGCGCGCTTTTACTATTGCTGATGCAATTCTCGGTGCGAATCTTTCCTCGCCATAATCGAATATTATTCTTTTAAGCTCGGCTTCGGTGTATTCGTTCACCACGTTGTAGGCGGACAGGGGTGCATCGGTGTCCATACGCATATCAAGTGTGGCATCGTGCATATAGCTGAATCCGCGCTCGGGCGCGTCAAACTGATGTGAGCTGCAGCCGAGATCGGCAAGAACGCCGCCAAGGTTGTCAATCTCCAATCTGTCCAGCACCTCTCCGATAGAAGAGAAGTTATCGTTTATAAAGGTTACACGGTCAAGATAATCAGCAAGGCGTTCGGTTGCCGCCGCTATCGCATTCTTATCTCTGTCAAAGCATATAAGCCTCGAATCCGGTCCCATTCGCTTTGCTATTTCAAGCGAATGCCCGCCACCGCCTGCGGTGCAGTCGACGTAGGTGTAACCGTTCCTTATATTAAGAGCGTCGATACATTCGTACAGGAGAACGGAGGTATGCGAGAATTTTACATTTTCCATATCCGTAATCCTTTCATCAATGTTATAGACCGTATTGCTTCATTATCTCGCGCATCTTCGTGAAGTCGCGCGTTTCCTCACGCTCGCTCCAAACCTCCTCGGCCCAGATGCGTATCTGCTTTCCTACACCGACGAACACGACGTTCTTTTTGATGCCGGCGTGCGCCGCGAGCTTTTCATCGAGTATTATTCGTCCGCTTGCATCGGGGGTGCATTTCTGTGCCGCACCGAGTAAGAAGTCTTGTATTTCAACCGCCTCCGACTCGGGGAGCTTCTCAATCTTCTCGACGTAGAGCTGCCACTCGTCTGCGGTGTATATCGACAGGTAGGTGTCAAATTTCCTTGTGATGTAGAACTCATCACCGAGGTCATCGCGGAACTTTGAGGGAATGAATATTCTGTTTTTAGCATCGAGCGAATGCTTGTACGATCCAACGAAAGACATTTGACTCCTCCTCTCTCCATCAACCCTATCAGAAGGGCGGTATATGGTGCTTTTGTGGGAAAATAGGGAATTTTGCTCCACTTCGCCCCACTTCGTATACATTATAATACATACACGAGGGAAAATCAAGTGTTTTCATAAAAAAAGTGAAAATTTTTTTCTGATTTGCCAAAAAAATCCTGAAAATGAAAAAAGCCCTTCCATTGGCGAGGGTTTTGTGATAGAATATTATCGTAAGGATGTGAATTGAATGTCATTTTTAAAGAAGCTGTTTCACATAGGTGAGAAGCCCGGAACTACAGCGTACAGAATTGAACAGGCGAACAGGATACACGGTCAGGCGGTTAAGTACGTGACTGAGCGCAAAGGCGATAATGACGATATAGTCGGGCGCGGCGGCTCGGTAACCGTTGCTGACGGGAAGCTGATAGTGGATTCATCGGGGGATAGGCTGTTTGTCTGCCCCGTTAAGGCTGTCGATATAAGCTGGCTTATGAGCGGAAACGGCGTTATCATAAGCGGTCCGAATTCTCTCGACGGAGATCGGTATAGAGCAATCACCGTTCATTTCGTTTATTACAGGAAGTAATAAGCGCAGACTTAGTGTCAACGATTATTTGCATGCGGAGGTATAATGAATAGGTCTTCAACCATAAAAACTTGCGCCATTATTCTAGCCGCAGGCGTTGGCTCAAGAATGCAATCCGAGGTAACAAAGCAAAAGTTAGATATTCTCGGTCATTCGGTGCTATACCACTCGGTAATGGCGTTTGACAGGTGTGAGCTTATAGACAGTATTGTGGTAGTGGTGCGCGAGTCGGAGCTTGAATTTGCAAGATCGGAGCTTGACTCGGCAACTAAGGTGTGGGGTATTGTTATCGGCGGAGATACGAGGGTGGAATCTGCGAGACGCGGCTTTCTTGCCATTCCCGACGGAACTGATTTTATAGCAATTCACGATGCGGCACGCCCCTTGATAACTTCTGAGGGGATAAGCGCTGTAGTCGCGGCTGCGCATACTGCGGGCGCAGCATCTGCACTCTCGCACGTTACCGATACCGTCAAGCAGGTTGATGAGAACGGTTTTATAGTTTCAACGCTTGACAGATCCACTTTGCGCAGAGCGCAAACGCCACAGGCGTTTGCGGTGGAAATATATCGCAGAGCGCTTGATGCGTGCGATGATTTCGTCGGTATAACCGATGATAATATGCTTGTAGAGCGCATAGGCGTCGCAATAAAGGGCGTGGATGTTGGATCGGAAAACCTTAAGATCACCGTACCCGAGGATATGGTGTACGCTGAATTCTTATTGAATAGGAGGCGCGGCGAATGACTAATCTCAGAATAGGTCACGGCTATGACGTGCATAAGCTTGTCGAGGGGCGTAAGCTCATACTGGGTGGTGTCGAGGTGCCGCACACCCTCGGTCTGCTCGGGCACTCCGATGCCGATGTTCTGCTGCACGCTATTATGGACGCGCTTCTTGGCGCACTTGGTAAGGGCGATATCGGCGCCCATTTTCCCGACAGCTCCGATGAATGGCTCGGCGTATCAAGCACGCACCTGCTCGCGCTTGTTCACAAGCTGCTTGGTGACTGCGGCGCGAGCGTGGTTAACGTAGACGCAACTCTTGTCATACAAAAGCCCAAAATAGCACCGTACATTGAGGTTATGTGTAAAAATATTGCATTCGCGCTCGGTATAGACCGCTCTCGGGTGAACGTAAAGGCAACAACCGAGGAGCATCTTGGCTTTACAGGGCGCGAGGAGGGCGTATCTGCACACGCAGTGGCTCTTATAGAGCTTGAGCATTGATCCGCAAGCGACACTTGCATTGTACTAGCAAGTAAAAACAATATTATATGAATTATATGAGGTAAAGAGCAATGGTTAAAATTTCACCTTCGGTTTTAGCGTCCGATCTTTCTTGTCTTGCCGATGAGGTTAAGGTTATAGAGGCTGCGGGAGCAGAAATGGCACACCTGGACGTTATGGACGGCGTATTCGTCCCCAATATGTCCTTTGGTATGCCCGTTATCGAGGCGCTTCGTAAGCACACGAACGGCATCATTTTCGACGTTCACCTTATGATTGTCAATCCCGAAAAGTATGCAGAGCGCTTTATTGATGCGGGTGCCGACATAGTCACCTTCCATTATGAGGCTGCCGAGGACAGCGCGGCACTTCTTGATACGATTAGAAAAAGAGGAGTAAAGGCGGCAATATCCATTAAGCCCACAACTCCCGCGGAGGCGATATTCCACCTTCTTGATAAGTGCGATATGGTTCTTGTAATGACCGTTGAGCCCGGATACGGCGGACAGTCCTTCATGCCCGATATGCTTGATAAGGTGAAGAAAATACGCGAGGAAGCTGGTCGCAGAGGACTTGATATTGATATTCAGGTTGACGGCGGAATCAACCCCGAAACCGCGAAAATGGCGGTTGCCGCAGGTGCTAACGTTCTCGTTGCGGGCAGCTCCGTATTCAAGGCTGCCGATAGACGCGCAGCGATTAACGCGCTGAGATAAATTCGGAATATCCGCGATAATTCGCGGCAGATTTTGACAAAAGGATATAAAAAGAGCCGGCACAAGTCGGCTCTTTTACTTTGTTAATCAAAATTCATTGTGCTTTGACCCGGGGTCTGCTTAGAGGATGCGCCCATTCCGAACGGGATTCCGAGATGCTCGTAGGCGAGTCGCGTCGCGCATCTTCCGCGCGGTGTTCTTGCAAGGAATCCTATTTGCATAAGGTAAGGCTCGTAAACGTCCTCAATGGTGATTGCCTCTTCCCCAATAGTAGCGGCAAGCGTTTCAAGACCCACGGGTCCGCCGCCGTAAAACTTGATTATGGATTCAAGCATTCTGCGGTCGATATTATCAAGTCCAAGCTCGTCTATTTCAAGAGACTCTAGCGCGTATCCCGCAATCTCGGAGGTTATCCTTCCGTTGCCCTTTATGAGCGCGAAATCACGCACGCGCTTAAGCAGTCTGTTTGCTATTCTGGGCGTTCCTCTTGCGCGCGATGCAATAGCCTGCGCCCCGTCGTCGGTGATATCTATTTCAAGAATAGATGCCGAGCGCTTTACAATGGTGGCAAGCTCATCGGTGGTGTATAATTCAAGTCTGAAAAGCACACCGAATCTATCGCGCAGAGGGGTTGTGAGCTGTCCTGCGCGGGTTGTAGCGCCTATAAGAGTAAATTTGGGGATAGGAAGGTGTATGGAGCGCGCGCTCGGTCCCTTTCCTATAATGATATCAATGGCATAATCCTCCATGGCAGGGTAGAGAATTTCCTCTACCGCACGCGAGAGGCGGTGTATCTCATCGATGAACAGAACGTCACCGTCGGCAAGGTTCGTGAGAATTGATGCCAGATCACCCGGCTTTTCGATAGCAGGACCGGAGGTGGTTCTTATGCTAACGCTCATTTCATTGGCTATAATTCCCGAGAGAGTGGTTTTACCAAGACCGGGAGGTCCGTAAAGAAGCACGTGATCGA
Source organism: uncultured Ruminococcus sp. (assembly GCA_964482885.1). GTDB lineage: Bacteria > Bacillota > Clostridia > Oscillospirales > CAG-272 > UBA1740. The sequence continues at coordinate 20,398 of CAYZZJ010000001.1, forward strand.
GCGGCTCGCCACGCAGGCGCGCGCTTTCTATGTACACGCGCAAATTGGACTTGATCTGCTCTTGTCCTATATAGTCGTCGAGAACCCTAGGGCGCAGATTATTTTCCACCTCCGAGTCCTGAACGGCATCGTATTCATTTGATAGAATTCGGTTTTCAAAGTCGAATTCGTTTACTTCTTCTATCATAATGGATTATATCCTTTCGGTGGAGCTTATTTTGCGAGATTTTTGAGTGCCAGTCTGATTATGCTGCCGGGGTCAAGCGTGGGATCGACGTTTTTGATTGCATTAAGAACCGACGTCTTGTCATATCCAAGCACGGTAAGTGCCTCCGCAGCCTCGGAAAGATTGGAGCTTTTTGCGTGTGGAGCGTCAATTGATACGCTCGTATTAGAGGACGAGGACATACCCGAAACGAATTCCTGGCCGAATTTATCCTTCAGCTCGAGAACTATTCTCGCCGCCGTTTTCTTGCCGATATTCTGCGCCCTGGATATGGATTTTATATCCTCTGTCGCTACCGCCATTGCAAGCTTATCCGGGGACATTACGGAAAGAACTGCCATTGCAGCCTTGGGACCTACGCCGCTTACGCTTGTGAGAAGCTGATATGCGTTTTTTTCCTCGAGAGAGCTGAAGCCAAACATCTCAACCCCGTCCTCGCGCACAGCCAAAGAGGTGTAGAGCTTTACCTCTTTTCCGCTCTTTGACGAGAGGCTCTCGGAGGTGATAAGACTGACGGTTAACTGATATCCGATGCCTCCGCAATCTATTACGCAAAAGCTTGGTTCAAGGTGCGACAGCTCGCCGCGAAGGTAATAAAACATATATCCTCACACATTCCGGTCGTCTGACACACAAACGACTATTTTTATGGATTTTTCGAGTTTAATTCTGGGCAGAGTGAGGCTTCTTGCGCAGGTTGCACAGATCAATCTCACGTCTGTTCCCGTTCTCATAACGGTAAATGCATCACCGCCGCAGGGGTGTTTTTTCTTCATAATCAGCCTGTCGCCGACGGAAAATTTTATAAGCTCCATAGCCGCATCAGTTGTCGCCGTAGAGTGAGTGATACTCAGGCGCCTCTTTCTTTTTCTTAGGACTGTCGGGGCGACTCTCAAGTTCGGTATCTGCCTTGCTCACAAGGTGCTTAAGTCCTATTACGGCACCGAGAATAAGTGCGTATAAAAGAGTGAATATTGTTACTGCAATCAGTATTGACGCAGCTATGTTTCCGGTAATGCCGCGAATGGTAAGATACACAACCATAAAGCCTGCAAGCAGCATGGAATAGTGAATAAGTATCTTCAGCGCCTTTCGTACCTCGAGCGCCTTGTACACCAGCTCCGCACCGGAAATCAAGCAGCCGTAGCCGAGCATGAGAAGAAATCTGCCAATCGGAACTCCCTGCTCCGTCACGCCCATAGCAGCGAGAAATATGTAGAGGACAAGCAGTAATAAAACTGTATATCCGCAGCTCTTCAGAATAAAGCTTTCGATTTTTTTCATTTCGACCTCCGCTGCCCGACGTGCGAGCGTACTACCAACTATTTTACCATAACGCTCGGGCAATTGCAAGGCTTAATTGGCGAAAAAAGTGATTCCTTGGAATATAACGCATAAAAATTCAAAAAGCAGAATAATTTCTCCCCAAACCCGTTGACAACGCGCTCGTGCGAGGGTATAATATATTAAAATATCATTTGCGAGGTGGACCAATGGTTATGAGCAGATCGCTCTCAAGAGAAGCAGCCTTTATGCTTTTGTTTGAATACGTTGTCAGAGGGGATGAAACGGCAGAGGAAGTTTACGAGAATGCCGAGGCTATCCCCAATTTTAAGCAGTCGCCCTACACGCGCAAGGTGTTCTTCGAGAGCATAGCGCGTGCTGAGGAAATAAACGCGGTTGTTGACAAGTGCCTTGTGGGCTGGAAGAAGGAGCGAGTATCTTTCGTTTCCCGTGCTATACTTATGCTTGCGACCTACGAGATGATGTTCGTCGACGACGTGCCGTACAAGGTTGCGATTGACGAGGCGGTTTCGATCTCGAAGAAGTATGATGAGGATAAGGCATATTCCTTCGTTAACGGAGTTCTTAACGCCGTAGCGGAGCAGCTGTCGCTGAAATGAGTGAAAGAGATGTAGTCATAGGCATAGACACGAGCAACTACACGACCTCGGTTGCAATTCTTGGTACCGACGGTGAGCTTATAGCTAACGTCAAGCGCTTGCTCACTGTGACTGAGGGACAGTGTGGGCTTCGTCAGTCTGATGCCCTTTTTGCGCATATCAAGAACTTACCTTTGGTAATGAGGGAGGTTGAGAGCTATCTTATCGGTGCGAAAATCAAGGCTGTTGGCGTAAGCACACGCCCGAGGAATGTTGATGGCTCTTACATGCCCGTGTTCCTTGCGGGAGCTTCAGTTGCGGAATCCCTATCCGCGATGCTCGGTGTGCCCTTATATTCCTTTTCTCATCAGTGTGGACACGTGATGGCGGCGCTTTATTCGTCGGGCAGACTTGATCTTATGAACGGTAGCTTTGCCGCCGTCCACGTTTCGGGCGGAACTACCGAGCTGCTTCGCGTGAGGAAGGCTGACGTCGGATTTGATACCGAGCTTGTCGGCGGAACGCTTGACCTTAATGCAGGTCAGGTTATAGACCGTATAGGCGTTATGCTCGGCATGCCTTTTCCCGCAGGCCCGTACCTTGAGCGCGAGGCTCTGAAATTCACGGGAAAGCATAACAAAAGGAAGCTCTCGGGTGACGCCATGCACGTCAATTTGTCAGGCCTTGAGAATATGGCAGAGAAGATGCACCGCGAAGGCGTAGATGCCCCTGAGATTGCACACTTCGTATTAGACTACGTAGGTCGGGCAATTATCAAGATAATTAAGGATTTTATCTCCGTTTACGGAGATACTACAACGGTATGCGCGGGCGGCGTGATGTGCAATTCCATAATTAAGGGAATGCTCATGCGCGAGTTTGACGTATGCTTTGCCGAGCCGTCTATGTCCTCGGACAATGCGGTTGGCATAGCCGCTCTTACGCTCGACGCGCTCAAAGCGGGCAAGAATAAATGATTCAGAGGAGGGAACGGTGGATATATCCGCTTTTCGTGACAGACCGATGACGGAAACGCTTACCGTTTCCGAGCTGAACAATCTTATAAAAGGAATTTTTGATTCAAACAAACTTTTAGCCTCTGTCAGTATCAAGGGCGAGATTTCAAACTTCAAGGCGCACTCTAGCGGTCACCTCTATTTTTCGCTTAAGGACGAGGGCAGTCAGATACGCGCGGTTATGTTCCGCTCTCAGGCGGCATTGTTAAGGTTTGTTCCGGAGAACGGTATGCGTGTGATCGTCACCGGCTCCGTGTCGGTGTATCCCAGAGACGGCTCTTATCAGCTGTACGCAGGATCTGTGCAGCCCGACGGAATAGGAGCGCTTTATCTCGCATACGAGCAGATGAAGGCTCGGCTTGAGGAAGAGGGATTATTTTCCAACGAGCATAAGCGCCCGATACCCGCCTACCCTGAGCGAGTGGGAGTCATCACCTCGCCTACCGGTGCGGCTGTCAGGGATATTATCAACGTCATAACCAGGCGTTCCCCCGCGACGGAGATTTATCTGTATCCCGCGCTTGTGCAAGGGAGCGGAGCAGAGGCAAGCCTTATCAACGGAATACGCTATTTTGAGAGCGAAAGGTGCGTCGATACCATAATTATAGGACGCGGAGGCGGCTCAATCGAGGATCTTTGGGCGTTTAACGGTGAGGCGCTTGCACGTTGCATATATTCGGCAACCGTACCGATCATTTCGGCGGTTGGTCACGAAACCGATTTTACCATTGCAGATTTCGTCGCGGATCTCCGCGCCCCGACCCCCTCTGCAGCGGCAGAGCTTGCCGTTCCCGATTCGAGAGAGGTTGGAATGCGTTTGCTTACCGCCGCCAGAAGGTGCGACTCGGTGCTTAGCGGTGTTATCACTCGCGCTGTGGAAAGGCTCGATGCCTTAAAGACATCGGAGGTCTACACCGATCCGATGACGATACTTTCACCGTATTCGGCAGAGCTGTCAAACAGCTTAGTCGAGTTATCAAGAGCATATTCGCTGTGCCTCTCGTCGGGAAGATCGATGTTTGCGGCTCTTGTCGGAAAGCTTGAGGCTCTCAGCCCGCTTTCGGTTTTGGCTCGCGGATACGCGATAGCGGAAAAGGACGGTCGCGCTCTTACGGACGTCGGGGGCGTTGCGCCTGGTGACGGTATAACGGTGAGGCTATGTAGCGGTGAAATAGACGCTAAGGTTACGTCCATCAGATAAGGAGTCGAAGATGATTAAGGATATGAGGTTTGAAGAGGCTATGGAGTGCCTCGAGGATATAACGAGAAAGTTAGAGTCCGGTCAGCTACCGCTTGAGGAGTCTATAAGAGAGTATGAGCGTGCCGTAGAGCTGATTAAAATCTGCAACGCGAAGCTTGAGGCTGCCGAGAAAAAGGTTAAGATGCTCATTGAAGCACCCGACGGTACTGTCAGCGTGCAGGATTTTGCCCGTAGCGATGCGAATTGATTTGTATCTCGCAGAGTCCGGGCTTGTCGGTAGTCGCACCGCAGCAAAGCGCTCTATAGCAGAGGGGCTTGTCCTCATTGACGGTGTGCCCGTTACAAAGCCGTCCTTTGACGTATCAGGACTTGAGGATAAAATTACCGTGCTTGAGGCGGAGCGTGCCTTTGTCGGGCGCGGCGGTATTAAGCTTGATGCAGCGATAGATGCCTTTGGCATAGACGTCGCGGGGAAGCAGTGTATTGACGTAGGCGCCTCGAGCGGCGGATTTACCGATTGTCTTTTACAGCACGGAGCGGCTAAGGTTATAGCCGTGGATTCGGGCAGGCTACAGCTGGTCGAGTCTCTCAGGCGTGATGAGCGCGTTATTTCGATAGAGGGATATAACGCGAGGTACATGAAGCCCTCAGACCTCCCGTACGTTCCCGAGCTTGCGGTGATGGACGTGTCGTTCATTTCCGCCACCTACATAATTCCCGCGCTCACCCACTGCCTTAGTACGGGTGCGGATTTTGTTTTGCTTATAAAGCCGCAGTTCGAGGTAGGACGCGAGAATATCGGCAAGGGCGGAATTGTGAAAAGCGAGCGTGCGCGCGCTATGGCTGTCGAAAATGTTACGCAGTGCGCCTCGTCGTTCGGGTTCGAGGTTCGGGGTGTTATAGAGTCGCCTATCTCGGGCGGTGACGGCAACGTAGAGTACCTCGCTTATATGGTTAAGCGTTAAGAATGTTGGAGTTATTATGAATAAGGTGTTTATAGTGCCGAACCCCACGAAGGATACGGGGCTTTCGGTCACGTTGAAGATAATAGATAAGCTGTCCTCTCTTGGAATGACGGTGTATATGGATGCTCAGTATAATACAATTCATTCTGCCGTGATTTCGTGCGAGGAATTTCCTCACGATGCCGAGATGCTTGTGGTTGTCGGCGGTGACGGATCGGTGATAGATGCATCGCGTGTCGCCGTTGATAGCGGTATTCCGCTATTGGGAGTAAACCTCGGCAGAGTGGGATATCTCAGTGAGGTTGACCCGAACGCACTTGATATTCTCGACAATTTGAAAAATGAGAGCTTTTCTGTAAAGGAAAAGATGCTTCTCTCAATTTTTGACGATTCCGAAGGCGAGTGTGTATATGCGGTAAATGATATAACCGTTTCAAGAGGTGGATATTTCGGCATCGCGGAGTTCAATCTCTCCGATAGCTGCGGTAACAGCCTCGATTACAGAGCGGACGGTATCGTGTTCGCTACTCCGCAGGGCTCTACAGCATACTCGTTCTCGTCAGGTGGACCCGTAGTGGCGCACGACGTGGAGGGGATATTGGTGACGCCGGTATGTCCGCACTCCTTCTTCAACCGTTCGGTCATGTTCAATTCCTCCGAGATGCTCTCGGTTACGAATCACGGTGCATATCCTATGAATATAGCCGTTGACGGACGCAAACTGACGGAGCTTATGCCCGGAGGGGTTTGCCACGTAGGCTGCGCGGACAAAAAAATTAAAATGCTTACCTTTTCCGAGAACAGTATGTTCACGGAGCTATTCAAAAAAATGAATATAACGGAGGGGTTAAAATAGTGAAAAGCGCAAGACAGGAAAAAATACTTGAAATAATCGATAAGTACGAGATAGGCACCCAGGAGGCGCTTATCGGTAAGCTTGCAGAGTACGGCTTCGACTCTACGCAGACCACGATTTCGAGGGATATCAGGCAGCTCAGGCTGATAAAGACGCCTACCGGCAGAGGTGCCTATAAGTACGCAGCTCCAAAGGAAAAGGCGGTTGCCGCTACACCCGCGCACAATTCCGCGCTTACCGATTCCGTTACAAAGATCGAAGCGGCACAGAATATTGTCGTGGTTAAGACCCTCTCGGGGATGGCTAATGCGATTGCCGTTTGTCTTGAAACCATAGACGTAGGGTATATAGTCGGCTCGGTGGCGGGCGACGATACTATTCTTATCGTCATGAAGGACTCCGATGCGGCGCTTGAGACCGAGCGTGCGCTTAAGGCGGTATTCTCCTGAAATGCTTTTGCTTAAGTATGAGGTAAGCTATGCTTAGTTCGTTACATATCGAAAACGTAGCAGTTATAAAATACGCTGATATTGACTTCAAGGACGGCTTCACCGTTCTCAGCGGACAGACCGGAGCCGGTAAGACGGTGGTTCTCGATTGCATACAGCTTCTCCTCGGTGCTAAGGCTGACAAGGAGATGATAAGACACGGGGAGTCGCAGGCATCGGTAAGCGGAGTATTCAGCGAGCTCAGTGATGCAACACTCGCTTTGCTCGATGAGGCAGGAGTTGCGCTTGATGAGGAGCGCTCGCTTCTGATACACCGGGTTATCAGCCTCGACGGCAGGTCGCAGCTCAGGCTCAACGGGCGCAGCGTTACGCTCGCCATGCTTCGCTCGATTTCTTGTACTCTTGTCAACGTACACGGACAGAGCGATACAAATACGCTTGTAGACCCCGAGAGGCACATTGAGCTTGTAGATACCTATGCAGGCTGCGGAGCGCTTCTTTCTGAGTACGGGAGCGCATATTCTTCTCTTGAGGAGATCCGCAGAAGGATTAAAGAGATAACCGAGCGTGCCGCCGAGGGAGAGCGTCTTAAGGAAATTCTTGAATATCAGATACGTGATATAGATTCCGCAGCGCTTCACTCGGGCGAGGAGGAGGAGCTTGTAGATAAAAAGGTTAAGCTCCGTAACAGCGAAAAGATTACAAGAAACGCCGAATTTGTATATAAGGCGCTGAAGGGCAGCGAAAAGGGAAGCGTGGCATATCTGCTTGACCGCAGTATAACCGCCACTCAGTCTATCGCAGGAGTTTTGCCCGGGTTCGTTGATTTTGCCGAGAAGCTTCGCGATATGCTCTATCAGGTAGAGGATATATCCGAGGAGATTTACTCGGTATTGGACGATCTCGAGAGCGATCCCACCGAGACGCTGAATCTGATAGAGTCGCGGCTTGATAAAATAAATAAACTAAAGCGTAAGTACGGTCTTACAGTAGATGATATACTTGCGTTCCGCGATAGGGCGGCAGAGGAGCTTGATGCGCTCGAGAACTGCGACGAGCTTTTGAAAAAGCTCGTGAAGGAAGAACGCGAGGCATACAACGCAGCGCTTTCACTCGCTGAAAAGCTTCACTCCGTTAGAGTTGCGGCATCGGCAGAGCTTGAGACAAGGGTCAAGGAAACGCTTGAGTTTCTTGATATGCCAAAGGTTGTGTTTTACGCAAAAATTGAGGAGAGCTACGACGGAGAGGAAAAAATCCTCAATCAGAACGGTTCGGATAGGCTGGAGTTTTATATCAGCGCCAATCTCGGTGCAGATGCACAGCCCATGTCCAAGATCGCGTCGGGCGGCGAGCTTGCGAGAGTTATGCTTGCGCTTAAGGGCGTAATCACCGATAAGGACGGCATATCCACGGTAATCTTCGACGAGATAGATGCGGGCGTGTCGGGCAAGACCGCACGTAAAATAGGAATAAAGATGCTCGAACTGTCGAGAAACACGCAGATTATGTGCGTGACGCACAGCGCGCAGATAGCCTCGCTCGCGGATACACACTATCTCATAAGCAAGTCTGCGGTAGACGGTGCAACCGAAACCAAGGTTGGCGAGCTTGATTTTGAAGGTCGTGTAACCGAGCTTTCACGCATACTCGGCGGCATTAACGTAACGGATTCCCAAAGACAGGCTGCGCTGGATATGTTAAGCGAGCGCGGTAAATACTAAGTACGATATAACGAGGTTTTATGCTTGAGCTTGCGTTGGAATATTTAATCCGCAGGAAGCTCAAATTCAAGGAATATTACGATCTTTCTGCCGTCTCGTCGATTAAAGCGGGCGGTGTAGCAAGGCTTTTCGCAGAGCCGAAAAGCAAGGCAGAGCTTTGCACGCTCCTAGTGTTTCTCGCAAAAGAAGGGATACAGTATCGCGTGGTCGGCGGGCTTACGAATACGCTTGTAGCGACTGACTTATATACTAAGGTTGTCGTTTCGACAAAGGGTGCTATGAGCCTCAGCCGCATCGAGGGAGATTTTACTGCCGATGCAGGGGCTTCTCTCGCTTCGCTTATGTCTTATGCCTCACGCTGTGGATACGGGGGCGTCGAGCAGCTTTGGCTTATACCAGGTACGGTTGGTGCAGCACTCGTTGGAAATTCGGGTGCGCACGGTGTGGAGATGTCAGACGTTGTTCTCGGAGCAGAGGTGCTGATGGAGGGAGAAAGCTCTCCGACGTATATTGGCGCGAAAGACCTGTGCCTTTCATACCGTGATTCGGTCTTTAAGCGAAAATCGGGCATGACTGTGCTATCGGTTACGCTTCGGCTCGACCCGCGCGATAGAAGCGATAGCATAGCAAGGCGCAGAGCATTCCTCGAGCTGCGGCATTCCACTCAACCTGCAAATCTCCCGTCACTCGGTTCTGTCTTTAAGCGAGCCTCCGGAATTGGCGCAGGCTATTACGTGGAAAGAGCGGGGCTTAAGGGGCTTAGAATAGGCGGTGCTGAGGTATCGCAAAAGCACGCCGGATTTATAGTAAACGTTGGCGGAGCCGGCTGGCGTGACGTCAATGAGCTTGTAAGCACGGTCAGGCTGCTTGTAAAAGAGCGCCTTGGCGTAGAATTGGAGCCGGAAATTCAGATTCTTAACTAGGAGGTAGCATGTCCTTTTCGACTGAGCAAAAAAACCATATAATAGCGCAGCCGATAAAGAACAAGTGCTGTAAAAAGGCGATGCTCCTCGGAGTACTCGCTGCGCGTGCCTCGCTTGATAGCGGGGTGATATCCGTAACGCTTGATTCGCGGTCTACGGCAGAGTTCGTCGCCACGCTGATTTTCGATATATATAAAAAGCAGGTCGATATCGGCACGCTCCCAACGGGGGGCAGGGGTTGCTTGCTTTCATTTTCGCACTCATCACTTACCGAATACGTCTCGGGTTTTTCTGCGGGTGCGCTCGAGCCTTACATGGAAAAATGCCCGATGTGTCAGTCGCATTTCTTAGAGGGCGTTTTCCTCGCCGCGGGCAGAATGACAGACCCCACCAAGCAGTATATACTGGAGTTCTCGGTGAAGGGTGCTACCGACCGATTTGTTGAGATATTCTCGGAGGCGGGATTATCACCGAAAATCTCGGTTAAGCCCCGCGAGACAGTCATATATTTCAGGAACAGCGCGTCAATAGAGGATTTCTTTGCGCTTGCTGGAATGAATCAGACAACCTTCGCGCTAATGAATGCGAAAATTCAGGGCGAAATCAGAAATAACGTAAACAGAGTAGCAAATTGCGAAACGAATAACATCACCAAAGCGGTGTCGGCCTCCGCGGGGCAAATAACCATAATAGCGGAGCTTATGAAAAAGGGGCTGATATCTCAGCTGCCCGATGAATTGCAGAAAACAGCCATACTCAGAATGGAGCATAGCGACCTGTCACTATCTCAGCTTGCGGCGCTTATAACTCCGTATATAAGCAAGCCCGGGCTTTCACACAGGCTGAAAAGAATTACGGAGATAGGAACGGAGCTTCTTGAAAGAAGTAAGAAGAACTAAGATAAGAAAGGAGTGCGTATGGGCGGATTCGTACATTTACATCTTCATACCGAATACAGTCTGCTTGACGGCGCAACGAGAATATCCTCTATCGCCGATAAGGCTATTGCCTGCGGTCAGAGTGCGGTTGCCATAACCGATCACGGCGTTATGTACGGTGCCGTAGAGTTTTATAACGCACTCAAGGAAAAGGGTGTAAAGCCCATAATCGGCTGTGAGGTATACGTAGCACCGCGCACCCGACACGACAAGGACGGAAAGAGTGACGTAGGTCACCACCTCATTTTGCTTTGCAAAAACGATATAGGATATAGAAATCTCTGCTACATGGTTTCCGAGAGCTTCGTTAACGGCTTCTACTCAAAGCCGAGAATTGATATGGAGCTTCTGAGATCCCACCACGAGGGGCTTGTAGCACTCTCGGGCTGTGTCGCGGGAAAAATTCCTCAGCTTATCCTAGCGGGAAGCATGGCTGAGGCTAAGAATTATGCTATAGAGATGCGCGAGCTGTTTGGCGGGGACTTCTATCTCGAGGTGCAGAACCATAATACCGATGAGGAGCGCAGAGTTGCATACGGCGTGAAGATGCTGAGCGGAGAGCTTGGCATTCCAATGGTCGCAACCAATGACGTTCACTATCTTGAAAAGAGTGATGCCGAGGTCCAGGCTACGCTTATGTGCGTTCAGATGAACACGGTCATCACCGACGGAAGACCCCTCGGCTTTGAAACCGACGAGTTTTACTTTAAGACTACCGAGGAGATGGAGGCTCTCTTTGCGGGCTTCCCCGGGGCTGTAGCATCTACTGTCGAGATTGCCGATAAATGTAATTTTGACTTTGAATTTAACAAGCTTCATCTGCCCGATTTCAAGCCCGAGGGCGGGCGTACCCATAAGAAGCAGCTCCGTATAAATGCATACGCAGGCTTTGAGGCTCGCGAGGCAGAGGGGCGCTTTGATTTTGAGAAGGCGGACAGAGATAGCTATATTGCGCGTCTTGAATACGAGCTTTCGGTCATTGATCAAATGGGCTTTAACGCCTATTTCCTCATAGTCAGTGACTTTGTCGCGTATGCGAAGCGTAGTGATATTCCCGTCGGTCCCGGCAGAGGCTCGGGTGCAGGGAGCCTTGTTGCGTTTTGCGTTGGCATTACGGACGTCGATCCTATAAAATTTGATCTGCTCTTCGAGAGATTTCTCAACTCGGAGCGCGTTTCAATGCCCGATTTTGATATCGACTTCTGCTATGAGAGGCGTGAAGAGGTTATTGACTACGTCAAGCGCAAGTACGGCGAGGACAAGGTTGCTCAGATAGTTACCTTCGGTACTCTTGCGCCTCGCGCTGCGGTGAGGGATGTCGGACGAGCACTCGGCATGCCTTACGGAGTAGTCGATAACATAGCTAAGCTTATAGCAAGAGATGCGAGATCTCTCGATCAGGCACTTGAAAACAAGGATCTGCATCATCTATATATATCGGACAAGGACACACGCAGGCTGATAGATATGAGCCGACAGGTTGAAGGAATGCCGAGGCACGCGTCGACGCACGCGGCAGGTGTCGTTATAACAGAGCGCCCTACCTATGAGTATGTACCGCTATCATACAGCGGCACCGGCGTTGTTACGCAGTTCGATATGAATACCGATGCGGCGCTCGGACTTGTTAAGTTCGATTTCCTCGGGCTGCGATATCTCTCCGTAATACACGATACCGAGAAGCTCGTCGGACAGCGTGACCCGAGCTTTGAGATAAAAAAGGTTCCTTTTGACGATAAAAAGACCTTTGCATTGCTGTGCGATGCTCGAACAGACGGAATATTCCAGCTTGAGTCGGGAGGCATGAAGGCGGTTCTTACGCGCCTGCACCCCACCTGTCTTGAGGATATAATAGCCTGTGTCGCGCTTTATAGACCAGGTCCTATGGATTCGATAGATAGCTTTATCGCTCGCAAGCACGGCAAGGAGCGCGTTGAATATAAGGTTCCCGCACTTGCCGAAATACTTGACGTAACCTACGGCTGCATAGTATATCAGGAGCAGGTTATGCAGATTTGCAGAAATCTCGCGGGCTACTCCTATGCACATGCGGATATCGTAAGGCGCGCTATGTCGAAGAAAAAGACCTCTGCTATGCAGGCAGAGCGCGATGCCTTCGTCAGCGGCTGTGCCGAGCGTGGTATCAGCGGTGACGATGCAAATCATATCTTCGATGAAATGGTAGGATTTGCAAAGTATGCGTTCAATAAGAGCCACGCAACTGCGTACGGTGTTCTCTCGTATCGCACGGCGTATCTCAAGGCGCATTATCCGGCTGAATATTTCACAGCCCTTATGACAAGCGTTCTTGGAAACGCGAAGGATATAAAGTCTTATATAGACGATGCGCAAAAGTTCCGTGTCAGCGTGCTTCCTCCCGATATTAACGAGAGCGACGCCGATTTTACGGTAACGGGCGGCAATATCCGCTTCGGACTTCTCGCTATAAAGAACGTCGGCAGGCAGTTTGCCGCAGCGGTTGTCAGAAACAGAGAGAAGGGAAAGTACAAGTCCTTTGACGACTTCGTTACGCGTATGTCCGGCTCGGATCTCAATAAGCGAACCGTTGAATCGCTTATCAAGTGCGGTGTGTTCGATAAGCTTGGAGTACCCAGGAGCGCGCTTCTCGGGTGCTACGAGAGCATCATTGAGGCTGAGCATGAAAAGACGCGGAGTAACATCTCCGGGCAAATGGACATGTTCTCCTTCGCGCTCGATTCTGGTGAGGCTATTGCCGAGCGCGGTTACGTGTATCCCGCTCTTCCCGAATTTAAGCTGAAGGATCTTCTTATGCTCGAGAAGGAAAGCTCGGGAATGTACTTCTCGGGTCATATGATAGACAGCTATTCAAAGCACGTATCCACCTTTAAGGTGGATCCGATATCTTCCATTATAGATGACCTTGACGAGGAGGTTGCTACCCCAACCCCTACCTACAAGGATAAAATGGAGGTCAGGATAGCAGGTATAATAAGCGCAAAAAAGACAAAGGTAACAAAGAACGGCGATACCATGGCGTTCCTTACCGTAGAGGATAGGGTTGCGGAAATAGAGGTCGTGGTATTCGCTAAGTATTATTCGCGGCTATCGCGAGAGCTTGCCGTTGACAGCGCGGTGCTTATTACGGGTAATATAGCTGCAGAGGACGAGGGGGCTCCGAGGATACTCTTATCCGACGCCAAGCCTCTTATATCAAACGAGAGTATTACGGAAAATACTTCGCAGGGTGCCGTCGCACAACGTCTTTTCATAAAGGCGGAGAGTACGTTGGACAAGCGGCTCGATATAGTTTATCGCCTGGCACACCTCAATCGCGGTGCCGCGCAGGTAATCGTATATGATGCGAGTACGGGTAAGTACTCGGCAATGAAGGGATTGTCCGTCGATCCTACCGATAAGGTGCTTAATAAGCTTATGGAAACCTTCGGTAAGGAAAACGTCATTTTGAAATAGCCACGCGGTGATGCCGTGGTGGCATGACTGATTTTTAGGAAACTTTGGAGGAAAAAATGCCTGATATTATTGTAGATATTGTTTTGTGGGTGATTTTACTTATAGGATGCTTGTGGGGAATTAAGGTTGGCTTCGTCAAAACCGTTGCCAAGCCTGCTAAATTCATTATGGCTGTATTCCTTGCAATTTCGCTTGCCTCGGTTGTCGGATCGGTGTTCATTAAGCCCATGGTCCAGGAGCCGATTATCACCAAGCTTACCGAGTATTTCACCGAAAAGATAGGTGAGGGTGTTGCAGCAACCGAGGAGCTGCCTACTCTCGTAAAGTTCGCCGCCTCGCTTGCCGGAATTGACCTCGAGGCTATATCCAGCGCAGAGGCACAGGCTGATATGGTCAATGCGGTAATCGTTGCAATAACCGATCCCGTGCTAGATCTTATTTCTTCGGTTCTTGCATTCTTCTTGCTTTACATTGTTCTTAAACTCCTTCTCAGCTTTGTCTTTGCGATTATCGATTCTATCGTCGACAACGGTGTGCTCGGTATAGTTAACCGTGCGCTCGGATGCGTTGTTATGACCTTCATGGCGTTTACCGTGGCATGGGGACTTTGTGCAATATCCGATCTTATACTGAACGTGCCTGTTATAAACGAGCAGGCGTGGGTGCAGGATTTTAACGGTGGCGGGCTCTATAACTTCTTTAAGGGTCTTAGCCCGATTGATTTGCTGTTAGGTTTGTTATTAAGTTTTTAAGTAGGTAATTAAATGAATTTTCAAAGATGTGTTAAATGTCAGAAGAGGCCGGCAATGGTGTTTGTCACCCGCCTCGAAAACGGCAAAAGTATTCACGAGGGGCTATGCCTCTTATGCGCTAAGGAGCTTGGTATAAAGCCGGTCAGCGATATGCTCAAGAATATGGGTGTTGACGAAAGTCAGATGGACGCAATGCTCGAGGATATAGACAGCGCACTCCCCGAAATTTTCGAGGACGGAGAAAACAACGAGGGCAAGCAGCCCACGCTAAATCTTGCTCAGATGTTCGGTATGCAGGGCGCAGAGAATTCTCAGCCTAAGCAGAAGAAGGGCAAGGCAGCGCCCGAGGGAGAGAAGAAAACGCTTTCGCTCTATTGCACCAATCTCAACGAAAAGGCAAAGGGCGGCAAGATAGATAATCTCATCGGGCGTGACCGCGAGATCGAGAGAATTATTCAGATACTTTGCCGTAGGCAAAAGAATAACCCCTGTCTTATAGGTGAGCCCGGCGTAGGTAAAACCGCCATAGCCGAGGAGCTGGCGCGCAGAATAGTTGAGGAGCGCGTTCCCGCGGCTCTTCGAGATTACGAGGTATGGCAGCTCGATCTTACCTCGCTTGTTGCGGGTACTCAGTTCCGCGGACAGTTTGAGTCGCGCGTGCTTGCGCTTATCAAGGAGATAAAGGCGTGCGGCAATATAATACTGATGATAGACGAGGTTCATAATATCGCCGGTGCAGGCGAGACCTCCGACGGCAGCATGAGCGCCGCAAATCTCCTCAAGCCCGCCCTTTCCAGGGGTGAAATACGCGTAATAGGTGCAACCACGCTTAAGGAATACCGTAAGCATATAGAAAAGGACAGCGCTCTTGAGCGCCGCTTCCAGCCCGTCAAGGTAGAGGAGCCGTCTATCGACGATACTGTAGAAATCATCAAGGGAATAAAGAAGTATTACGAGTCCTTCCACGGGCTTAAGATATCGGACGCCACCGCGAGAGCTGCGGCAATTTTGTCCGAGAAATATATTACGGACAGATTTTTGCCCGACAAGGCTATAGACCTCATTGACGAGGCAGCATCAAAGGTTGCGCTCTCATCCCCCGAGCTTGGCGAGAGACGTATATGTGCAAAGCGCCTTGACGAGCTTGCAAAGGGAATGGCTGAGATAGAGTCGAAGCTTGAAGCGGCAGAGGGGCAGACCGAGGAAAATTACAAGGCAATGGCAGACTATAAGGCGGAACGCCTTCGCCTTGAAACGCGCGCCGGCGAGCTTGATAAGATACTCGAGGAGCTTTCGGTGGGAATCCCCGACCTGTTGCGAGTGGTAGAGGTATGGACGGGAATACCCGCATCCGAGCTGAGTGTCGGCGACCTCGATTTGCTTACAGGCCTTTATGACCGTATATCCAAGTCGATAATAGGTCAGGATGAAGCTGTGCGTGCGGTTGTTCGCGCTGTGCGCAGAAAGCGTGCGGGTGTTTCTTACAGAAACAATCCCATATCTATGATATTTGCAGGACCCACGGGCGTCGGTAAGACGGAGCTTGTGAAGGTGCTGGCAGCAGATCTCTTTAAGCAACCGGAATCGCTTATAAGACTCGATATGTCCGAGTATATGGAAAAGCACGCGGTATCCAAGATTATAGGCTCTCCTCCCGGCTACGTCGGCTACGACGAGGCGGGACAGCTTACCGAAAAAATCAGACGCCGCCCGTATTCCGTAATCCTCTTTGATGAGATCGAAAAGGCACATCCCGACGTCCTGAATATCCTTTTGCAGGTGCTTGACGACGGAAAGATCACCGATGCGCAGGGCAGAGAGGTAAGCTTCTCCAACACCGTAATCATAATGACCACGAATGCAGGTAGCGAGAAATCTAATTCTGTATCCGGATTCACCGTTAACAGACAGGCTCAGAACGAGGAACGCGTAGAAAAGGCTCTTTCCAAATTCCTGCGTCCCGAGTTTATGAACCGCATTGATGAGATAATAACCTTCAGACATTTATCGACGGATGACTTCGAGGGAATAGCAAATATAATGCTTACCAAGATGAAGGAGCATCTCGCCGAGAAGGAGATAACGCTCGTCTATTCGCCCGAGGTTCTTTCCTATATTGCAAAGGAATCCTTCAGCGAAAAATACGGCGCAAGAAATATGCGAAGGTATATAGAGAGAAACGTCGAGGATACCGTTGCCAACTTCATCATAGATGCGTTCCCGGACAAAATTACCGGCATATCTATATCCTTGAAGGACGGCGCACTCAAATTTGACAATATATGAGTTTTCATCAAAAAGGAGGTATAAATTATGGCAGAATGTTCACATGATTGCTCAACCTGCTCGCAGAAATGCTCTGATGAATCGCTCCTTGCACCGGCGAACCAGGGCAGCTCTGTAAAGCACGTTATCGGTATTGTAAGCGGTAAGGGCGGCGTAGGAAAGTCGCTTGTAACCTCTATGCTTGCCGTTACTATGAGTAGGCGAGGATATCGCTGCGCAATTCTTGATGCAGATATCACAGGCCCCTCTATCCCGAAGGCGTTCGGCTTGAAGCCGGGTACTGTAGAGGGCAGCGACATAGGTATGTTCCCTGTGGTTACGAAAACCGGAATTGAGGTTATGAGCCTTAACCTGCTCGTAGATGAGGAGACTAAGCCCGTAGTATGGCGCGGACCCGTTATCGCAGGCACCGTTAAGCAGTTCTGGACCGACGTTGTCTGGGGTGAGGTAGACTATATGTTCGTTGATATGCCTCCCGGAACGGGCGACGTTCCTCTCACAGTCTTCCAGAGTCTTCCCCTTGACGGCATAATTATAGTTACAAGCCCTCAGGAGCTTGTGTCTATGATAGTAGAGAAGGCTGTAAATATGGCAAAGCTTATGGACGTCAATGTCCTCGGCCTTGTTGAGAACTATTCATATATCGTATGCCCCGATTGCGGTAAGGTCATAAGACCGTACGGCGAGGGCCGTATCAAGGCGCTTGCCGAATCCTACGGCACGGCAGCTCTCGCAGAGCTTCCTATTGATCCCGAGCTTGCATCGCTTTCGGATAAGGGCGTTGTAGAGCTGTTCGAGGGCGATTACATGGATAGAGCAGCCGACGCTATCGAAAAGGCGTTCAAGTAATATAGCGGTATAAATTTTTGCAATAAAACGGAACGGTCGCGGCAAAGCCCGATTGCTCCGTTTTTATTTTTTCACTATCCAAAAATGCGACATAATATGTAAAACCGATGTGCTAGAATGTACGCGGAGGCGAATGTATGAGGGTTTTATATATTGACGTTTACTTTCTTATTAACTTTACGATAGACATGGTCGCTCTGTTCATTTCCGCAAAGCTCTTACACATAGCGACCTCCACGCGGCGTATACTGATTATTTCCGCTCTGGGCGCATTGTTCGCGGTTGCGGACGTGTTTTCAGACGGCATCGTTTGGCTTACGGCAATCGGCGCGGTATCCTTTCTCTTGTGCGTGGGCATAGTAGTGAGCGGAAGGATAACAATTGTTACAAGAGCGCGGCTGGTTCTCGTATTCCTGGTAATGGAGATGCTTCTCGGGGGTATCGTGTGGTACGGTTACCGTCTTCTCAACAGATATCTCGGCGATATAAGCGGATACATAGAAGAGGGTAGCGTAAACAGGAGCGCGCTTGTATTTTCGGTAATAGTTTTATTTGCGATTGGGGTGTTGAAATTGTTTATTATGATGTTCTCTAAGACCACGGACATAAGAAGCGTCCGCGTGCGGATATCTGCGTGCGGCAGGGAGATAGAATGCGAGGCACTCGTTGACAGCGGAAATCTTGTTAAGGATCCCATGAATATGAACCCGGTAATATTCTTGAAGCGCCCACTTGCGGAGCAGCTGTTCCCAAAGCAGGCTCTCGATCTTACGGACATAGATGAGCTTGATGCTGCAGTTAAGCGCAGGATACGTCTTATACCAATAAGCAGGGGCGGTGAAACTCATGTCTGGTCAGGGCTTTTGGCAGACGGGATATCCTTTCCCGAAATAAGTGAGAATATATTAAGCGCAACGCTTGCGCTGGATAAGGAGGAAGGGGACTACGGCGGACATTTAGCACTTGTACCGTCGAGCCTTATAACCAAATGATAGGGGTAATGAAAAAGGCTGTCGCAGCTGTAAAGGGCTTCTTTTACAGCCTTGCGTGTAAAAATGAGCTGTATTATATTAACGGAAGCGAAACGCTGCCGCCTCCGCTCTCACACGAGGAAGAGGAGGAGGCAATATCAAACATCGCAAGCTATGACGCGAGATGTAAGCTCGTTGAGCATAACCTAAGGCTCGTTGCATATATAGCTAAGCGCTTTGAAAATACGGGCGCTAATATAGAGGAGCTTATATCCATAGGCACGCTTGGGCTTATGAAGGCGGTTGCTACCTTCAATTCGGAAAAAAGTATAAAGCTCGCTACCTATGCTTCAAGGTGCATAGAAAACGAAATATTGATGTTTATAAGGAAATCCTCGTCGCAAAGGCGGGAAATTTCCATAGACGAGCCGCTGAGCGTAGATTGGGACGGCAACGAGCTTTTGCTGTCGGACGTTCTCGGCAGTGAGCAGGACGTTGTGTTTAAGAGCATGGAGGAGGCGGAGGAGCGCAGCATACTTCGCGAGGCTGTAGGTACGCTCAACGAGCGTGAGCGTATAATAATTGATATGAGATACGGGCTTTCGGGCGAGCTGCCACTTACACAAAAGGAGGTTGCTGACGAGCTTGGCATCTCTCAAAGCTACATATCGCGCATAGAAAAGCGTATTATGGCACGGTTAAAGAGAAAAATAGAGGAAAAGATTTAGGGGAAGAGAAAATAAATCAGAAAAAAGTTGAAAAAAATGCCGAAAACTATTGCAAACTCAAAACAAATATGATATAATCAATCGTAATGAAAAAAGATTCTAAATTTGTGAGGTGTTAAAATGAAGGCTGGAATACATCCCGAATACAAAGAGGCTACCATCAGATGTGCTTGCGGCGCTACCGTTTCCACTCACTCCGTTAAGGGTGATATGAACGTGGAAATTTGCTCCAAGTGCCATCCCTTCTATACTGGTAAGCAGAAGTTTGTAGATGCCGGCGGACGCGTTGACAAGTTCAAGAGGCGTCTTGCAATGGTTAAGTAATCATTGCTTCAAAGAGCGTTGAGTCGTCCTCGACTGTGCGCTCTTTTTCTTTTATTTTATAGTCCGGAGGGCATTATGTCTGAGGTAAATACCAGAGATGCGATACTGGTCACGATAGCCGAGAGCAGCTCTGAGGTTTCCGAATGTGAAAGGAGCCTTGGCGAGCTTGAGCGCCTGCTTGATACTGCGGGCGGCGCATCGGTTGCAAAGGTGATACAGGTAAAAGATAAGTTTGATCCGCGCACCTGCATAGGCAGCGGAAAGGTTAAAGAGGTTCGTGAGCTTTGCGAGGCTACCGGTGCGGACCTTATAATATTTGATTTTGAGCTTACCCCGGCTCAGATACGAAATCTCGAGGACGATATAGGCATTCAGGTCGATGTTATCGACCGCAGCATGCTTATACTTGATATATTCGCACAAAATGCGACAAGCGGTGAAGGAAAGCTGCAGGTGCAGCTGGCACAGCTGAGATACTCGGCGCCTAGGCTTGTCGGAAAGGGCACCGAGCTTTCAAGGCAGGGTGGCGGAATAGGCTCAAGAGGTCCCGGTGAGTCGAAGCTCGAAACCGACAGACGTCACGTCAGAGAAAAAATATTGGCTCTTGAGAAAAAACTTGAGGAGCTTGAGCATAACCGAATGGTTATGCGCGCACAGCGCGACAGAAGCGGGTTGCCGAAGGTGGCGCTCGTCGGATACACAAACGCGGGCAAGTCAACGCTCTTAAACAAGCTGACCGATGCGAGTGTTCTTGCCGAGAATAAGCTGTTTGCTACGCTTGATCCCACTACTCGTAAGCTGCTTTTGCCCTCGGGAGAGAGCGTTCTTCTCACCGATACGGTAGGATTTGTCAGAAAGCTTCCGCATCATCTTGTTAAGGCGTTCAAATCAACGCTCGATGAGGTCAGATATGCGGATATACTTGTGCTCGTAGCCGATGCATCGGATCCCGAGGTGGGCGAGCAGCTTGAGGTTACAAGAGAGGT
>CAYZZJ010000002.1:0-40281 GCA_964482885.1 uncultured Ruminococcus sp.
AAGCATAGTTACCGCTCTTGAGAACGGCCTGCTTAGCCATCTTGAAATGCTTGGACTTAGAACCCCAATAGCCCTTAGCGGCCTTGAGAACGTTCTTTCTTCTCTTGCGCGTCATTATAGCGCCTTTAACTCTTGCCATTTTATATTATCCTCCAAATTTCTTAATTGTTCCTCAGTTCAGAATTACTTCTGAATAAGGGTTCTGTAGATAGGCGCAAAGCTCTCGCTGAGAATAGCACCCTTGCGAAGATTTCTCTTACGCTTAGCAGTCTTGATACCGAGATTGTGACGGTGGTTGTTGTGGTTCATCTTGATCTTGCCGGAACCGGTAAGAGAAAATCTCTTAGCAGATGCCTTATGTGTCTTGATTTTTCCCATTTTTATACTCCTTTTCTGTGGGCATTACCCAATTTTAAAACTAATTTACTTTTTCTCCTGCTTTACAGGGGAAAGAACGATGGACATATAGCGTCCGTCAAGTGAAGGCTTCTTATCGGTAGCGCCAAAGCCCTCGAGCGCCTCCTGGAACGAGAGAATAACCTCTCTGCCGAGATCGGTATGTGCCATCTCTCTTCCCTTAAATCTTACAACAGCCTTTACTTTGTTACCCTCAGCCAGGAACTTCTTAGCTTGATTCACACGGGTGTCAAAATCATGCTGCTCAATTCTGCAGGAAAGCTGCACTTCCTTTACCTTAACAACGACTTGCTTCTTGCGAGCTTCCTTCTCTCTCTTATCACGCTCGAAACAGAACTTTCCGTAATCAATAGCGCGACAAACCGGCGGGGTGGCCGTAGGTGCGATAAGAACGAGATCAACACCGTTCCCATAAGCGTAAGAACGAGCGTCCTCAAACTTCATAACGCCAAGCTGCTCATTGTTGATACCTATAAGTCTTACCTCTGGCGATTTAATTTCATCGTTAATAGGCAGATCCTTGTTGTTAGTGCTAATGGCTTTGTACCTCCAAAAAATGAAAAATGCATACAGAATCTCCGTATGCATACAACCCACCTCAAAAGATGATAAGTATTAACCCGGCTCGCCTGTGCGGCAGGGTGAGAACGGAAATTCTACTTTGTTTTCAGACCTTCTGTCTGCCATAATATTATAACACCGAAACCGTTGCTTGTCAACACCTTTTCGCAAAAAGTTGAAAAAAGTTGAAATAATTTTTCTTCGCCGAATTTTCCTTTATTTTTCGTCAACAGATTGACAAATTCCTTGAATCGTGTTACAATATCAACTGCTACGCGGGTGTGGCGGAATTGGCAGACGCGCCAGACTTAGGATCTGGTGGTAATCCGTGCAGGTTCAAGTCCTGTCACCCGCACCATCAAGCAAAGTTGATTATCCCCGGTTTTCGGTGAATAGGACTTGAAGTAGGAGCGGTAGTGAATGACAGTCCGGTGGACTGTCAGAGCCGCGAAAGACCGCAGCGCGCAGCTCGCGCGAGAATCAAGTCCTCTCACCCGCACCCAAGCAAAAGTGGTGATCAAAACGTATTCACCGCACCGATAGGCTCGACTCGTTCGAGCCATTATTTGGTTATGGAGTAAATTATGGAAGCATTTTTAGCCATTTTATCTCCCGTACTCATGCTGTTCACGTGCATGGTTATAGGGTACGCACTCAGGAAGACAAATACCGTATCAAACGAAGCTGCAACAACTCTTGCAAAGCTTGAAAACTGGGTGTTCTGCCCCTCCCTTGCGTTTATGTCGATGGCGGCCACGTTCACTCCCGAATCAATCTCCAAGCACTCGACTAACCTCGCCTTTGCCGTAGTTCTCGTATCTTTGGCGTTGGCTATCGGTATATCCCTTTCTTTCATATTCGTTAAAGAAAAGTGCTATGAGCGCAGTGTTTACCAATATGCTCTCGTTTTCGCCAATCTCGGCTATATGGCCGATCCGTTGGTACAGGGGCTTTTCGGAGATGCCGTGCTTGGCGCGTACAAGTTTTTCTGCCTGCCTTTTACTATCGTTATTTACATTTGGGGCATAAACATACTTACGCCCGACACAGAGGATAAACGTTTCACACTCAAGAGAATAATAAATATGCCGACGGTCTTTTTGCTTGTCGGTGTGCTTGCGGGACTTACAGGCGCACTTGCGTATATACCCGATTTCATTATTAAAACGCTGAACTCTCTTAAAGTGTGTATGGGACCCGTCGCTATGCTGATAGCCGGAATTACAATTGCAAAATTTGACGTTAAGAAGCTTTTACTCAACAAAAAGGTGTACGTTGCCTCGCTATTCCGTCTGATTATTCTCCCTGCACTTCTGGTCGGCTTCGCGATCGGATTGCGCGCTTTCATCAATAGCGTCTTTGGTTTATCGGTAGGCGCAGAGCCGATTTATTTTGCATTTTTCGCATTGGCTATGCCACTGGGAATGAATACCGTTGTATTTCCCGAGGCGTTTGGCGGAGATCCCGAGCCGGGTGCGAGCATGGCTTTGATTTCCTCAGCCTTCTCGATTGCAACCGTTCCGCTGCTTTATATGCTCTTGAACGCGCTTGTGCCGGCGCCGTTCTGATAAATTTCACGACTTAAAAGAGCTGCCACATGAGCAGCTCTTTTGTCTTAATCGTCATTCAAAAATCTTTCTTTGTAAAAAGCTTTAATCTTCTCGTGATATACCTCATCGGGAAAATCGCCACGAAGAAAGGTGTAGTCAGCCATGCTCATCGTTACCGAAGTCTGGAACAGCTCCTCCTCATGCTTATCAAGCTCAAGGAATTGCTCGAACGTAACGTGATCGCGCGCGCTGCCTCGTGCGACTGTTCTCTCCCAGCGCTTGCGGTCGCTTTCAACCACGATGCCAACGAGGAAGAACTGGTCACCAAACGCCTCTTTGAAGTTATGCACGTCAGAGGGCGGCCTGATGCCCGAAACAAGCACGTTGGGTACATTCATCTCCTTAATGCGCCCAATGAGCTTCTTAGGGAAAAAGTCCTGACCGTACGCAGACATATATTTTTTTGATATGTAATGCAGATTGTCTCTCGTCTTTTCCAAGCCCTCAGCCTCTGCAAGCTCTCTCACTATATCTCCTACGGATAGCATGGGAACGCCGAACTCTCGGGATATAAATTCAAGAAAATAATCCTTTCCCGATGCATTTTTACCAACTGCCGCAATAATCATTTCAAGAGGCCCTCCAAAGTAAATACCTTAACAACAAGCATTTTAGCACACCAAAATCTAAATGTCAACCGTCAAGCTGAATAAATTTCTCTTGTTTTTAATTTTTAATAAAGCGCGCGCTCTTGCACCCAAAGTATTAATATATTTCGCTCGGTATATTTTAATAATTTGCTTGACATCGCAAAATGCGCGTGTTATAATTAGTTAAAACTACAATTTAAGGAGCAATAGACATGTTTGGTTTTGGTAAGAAAAACGAAAAGCCCGAGGATAAAGCTGTATCTGCTTTCACTGCTGCACTGAGATCCGAGGGTATCAATTTCTCGAAGAGCGATGATAAGCCCTCCGTATTCATCAAGTACAATGGTGACAACTTTAACAACCTCACCTTCTCCTTCTTCTTCGACGAGGGCGGAGATGCAGTTTCCGTTAAGGTGTTCTCCATCATGCAGTTCACCAAGGCTCAGCTTGCTGATGCTTACAAGTTCTGTAACGAGATGAACAACGAGTGGAGATGGATCAGATTCTACGTTGACAGCGACGATGAGTTCACCGCTGATATGGACGCTGTTGTTTATCCCGATTCGCCCAGCTGCGGTCAGGATTGCGTAGCGCTCCTTCGCCGTGCGGTTCGCATCGTTGACAAGGTTTGCGGCGAGCTCAACTCCTAATCGTCTCCACTGACAAAGATATGAAAAGCCAACTCCGTGGAGTTGGTTTTTCATTTTTATCATGTTTTCGGCTCAAAGCTGCCCACTTTCTCGTCCATATCCGCCGCCTTATAGATGGCCTCTGAGCCGAATCTGCGTTTTATCTCGTCAACTACGACCTCGCCACGCCTTATCCTCTCTCTTGTATTTTGGGCAGCTTGGTTTTCAAACATATCTATTTGCTCGGACGAGGTATCACTGCCGCTCAAATTTTGCGCCGTCACGGTTATGCTGCGGATAGGTTTTCCTGACGTCCAGAACTCCTTGATAATCCGCATAGCGGCGTCGGATATTTCTCTTCCTATGTCGCTTGGATTTTGCAATGCGCACTGCCTTTGCACAACGCGCATGTACTCGTCTTTAACGGAAACGGAGATCGTAGAGGTCTGTTGTGAGTGTCGCCTTAGCCGCCTGCCGATTTCCTCGGAGAGTAAATCAACACCGCTTTTGATCTGCTCAATTTTAACCAGATCCTGCTTGAATGTAAAACCGTTTCCAACGCTTTTTGCATCTTCGACGGGAGGCGTTACGGCGGAATAGTCTTCTCCTCTTGCATATCTATAGATCATATCACCGAACTTACCCATCTTGTTTCGCAAAAACTCCGGCGGTGCACTCGCAAGGTCGCCTATGGTCCTGATTCCCAAGCGCGACAGCTCCTCAATAGATTTCTTCCCCACAAACAGAAGATCTCCAACGGGAAGAGGATATACTATGCGCGAATAATTTTCTCTATTGATTACTGTAACGGCATCGGGCTTTTTGTAATCACTTCCCAGCTTGGCGAAGACCTTATTAAACGAAACTCCAATGG
Organism: uncultured Ruminococcus sp.; assembly: GCA_964482885.1. GTDB lineage: Bacteria > Bacillota > Clostridia > Oscillospirales > CAG-272 > UBA1740. The sequence goes on from CAYZZJ010000002.1 coordinate 4,682, forward strand.
AAACGGTAATGCCTATTTCCTCTCGTACCCTTCTTCTGATTTCTTCAGCTATATGCAAGCCACTTCCGAAGGCACGCTCACTGGCTGTGACATCCAGCCAACTTTCGTCTATTCCAAACGGCTCTACAAGATCGGTGTATTCACGGTATATTTTGTTAATCCTTTCCGAAAACTCTACATATGTGTCATAATGAGGTTTGGCTACAAGCAGCTCAGGGCAGGCACGCTTGGCGGAATAGACGGTATCCGCCGTTCTTATTCCATAGCCTTTCGCCAGCTCGTTCTTAGCGAGAACTATTCCATGCCTTTCCTCCTGGCTTCCGCACACCGCCATGGGCACGCTGCGGAACTCGGGATTCAGCGCAGTCTCAACCGATGCGAAAAAGCTGTTGCAATCGCAGTGCAATATTACCCTGTCACGCATTCGTGCCTCCTTAAAACAAATTAGATTATCTCAGAGTGCTTACGCCTTACGTATTCGCCCTCATTGATAGTGAACCAAAACTCGCAGCCCTTTTCCTTGACTTCAAGACCGATTTCCCCGCCATGAGCATCGATTACGCTCTTGCAGATATAAAGCCCGAGTCCGACCCCCTCTTTGTCAAGTCCGCGGCTTTTATCGGTCTTGTAAAAGCGATCAAATACGCGAGCGGCGTCCTCTTCGCTCATCAATTGTCCGTCATCATAGACCGAAACACGTATTTTTTTCTCAGGCAGCTTCTCTATTCTGAAAATGAATCTTCCTCCGGCATCCGAAAACTTAAGAGCGTTGTGACACAAATTGTATATAACCTGATGTATCGCGTCCTTGTCAGCGTAAGCGAATACGTCATCCTCGTCGCTTACAAACTCGGCTTCAAGATGTTTCTCATCTATCTTCTGCTCAAACGAAACAAGCAGGAGTCTTGACAGCTCGGCTATGTTAAAGCTCTCGAATGTAAATTTGCGATCGCCGGAGTCTATACGCGATATATCCAACAGCTGTGAAACCAGCCTTGAAAGGCGATGCACCTCGCTTTGTATAATACCAAGATAATGATTGTGCTGCTCGGGAGGGATTGCACCTGAGGTTATACCGTCGATAAAGCCGGATATCGTTGTCATCGGTGTTCGCAAGTCGTGCGAAACGCTCGCCAGGAAGGTGTTTCTCATCTTTTCGAGGTTTGCGAGCGACTCCGCCATATTGTTGAACGCAGCACTGAGTGCGGCAACCTCATCGGATCCGCTGACCAATATTCTCTCGCTGAAATCTCCCTTTGCAAACTTCTTCGCGGCGACAGTCATGGATTTTAAGGGATGAACTATCCTATCGGTTATGAAGTATGCCGCCACCAAAGCCGCCATCATAACCCATATAGAGCCGTTGATAACCGCTCTTCTCGTAACGCCGATAAGCCTGTCCTCCGAGGTAAGCGCAGAAAGCGCAAAAACATATCCTCTTATCGTACCGTTGGTTTTAATAGGCTTGCCGTACATGAGATTTTTTTCATCGGTAATACCGTGCAGCTCTCCGCTGTAAACAAGGAAGCTCTCGCCCTCCTCATTATCCTCTATATCGAAGCTGTTTCGGTCAATTTTGCCGAGATTCCCCTGCGTGCTGGGGAGCCCCTCATCCGTGCGGACAATCGTTGAAAGCAGTACTACGCCGTCAGCGTTTGTAATCAGAAGATTGAAGTCGTAATCCAGGGTTATAAGCGGGAAAAGCGTTACAACACTCGAACCAAAATCGGCGGATATATAGGATTCGAGATCCTCGACGCCCGCATCCTCAAAGTGTTGCGATACAAGGGTGCTGGACAGCTCGAGCTTTTGCTGCTTATCCCCTCTTGTATGTGTATGTATAATTGATATTATTATGCCCGAAAGCATCAAAAATCCAACGAGTATGATTATCGTGAGTGCCGTCAGGTATTTCGAAAACGAGCTCTTAAACATAAACTCTCCTATCGTTAGGGTTTTAGTCAATAGTATTATAATATATTTTAGCACCTTATGTCAAACAATTTTAGACAATAAGATTGACTAAGTGTAAATTCTGTGATAAAATATTGGGTGTTAAAAAACTGATATTTAAAACGAGGTAATATTTCAATGACTGTTACACGATTTGCACCCAGCCCCACGGGATACATGCATATAGGTAACCTCAGGACGGCGCTTTATTCCTACCTGATTGCCAAGCATGACGGCGGAAAATTCATTCTCAGAATAGAAGATACTGACCGCGAGCGTCTTGTCGAGGGTGCTACCGATATAATTAAATCCACGCTCAGAATAACCGAACTTAATTACGACGAAGGTCCCGATGTGGGCGGTAAGCACGGTCCGTACGTTCAGAGCGAGAGAAAAGAAATATACATGGAATATGCCAAAAAGCTGGTTGACCTTGGGTATGCTTACTACTGCTTCTGCACCAAGGAACGTCTTGATATGCTCCACGAGGAGGACGCGGTAGGTGGGTATGACAGGCACTGCCGCAATCTCTCTAAGGAGGAGGTCGAGGCGAAGCTTGCTGCAGGTACTCCGTTTGTTATCAGACAGAAGATGCCTCTTGAGGGCACTACCTCCTACTACGACTCTGTATTTGGCGAGATTTCAATGGATAACGCCGAGCTTCAGGACCAGATACTCATGAAGGCGGATGGCTATCCCACCTATAATTTCTGTCACGTGATCGACGACCACCTTATGGGGATAACTCACGTTGTTCGCGGCTCGGAGTATCTTACCTCCACCCCCAAGTACGTACTTCTGTATGATGCCTTCGGTTGGCCTCGCCCCAACTACGTTCATCTTCCCCTTCTTATGGGTAAGAACGCCGACGGCTCGGTTTCCAAGCTCTCCAAGAGACACGGCGCGGTCTCCTTCCAGGACCTTCTTAACGACGGCTACCTCGCTGAGGCAATTATAAACTATATCGCGCTGCTCGGCTGGTGTCCCAAGGGAAGTCAGACAGAGTTCTTTACGCTCGACGAGCTTAAGGAAGCATTTACTATCGACGGCGTCTCCAAATCCCCTGCGGTATTTGATTTTGAAAAGCTCCTTTGGTTCAACAGCGAGTATATTCATGCGCTCTCCGACGAGCGCTTTGCAGAGCTTGTAAAGCCATACATTACCGCAGCTATCCCCGAAAATATCAATGAGCCCAAGATGCTCGCGCTTCTCAAAACGAGAATAAGCAAGCTTTCGGAGATTTCCGAGAAGATGAGCTTCTTCATAACGTTGCCCGAATATGACAGCGAGCTGTTTATGAATAAGAAGAATAAGATATCCGAGCTTGAAACGGTTATAACCGTTCTTACCGAAGCCAAGGAAATTCTTGCGAAGCTCGATGACTTCTCGAACGATGCGCTCTTCTCTTCACTTTCAGTGCTTAACGAAAGGCTCTCGCTTAAGACGGGTACTATCATGTGGTGCATCAGAATAGCCGTTTCCGGTATGTCCGCCACCCCCGGTGGAGCTACCGAGATAATGGAGGTTATCGGTAAGTCCGAGAGCCTTGCAAGAATTGATGCGGCACTTGCTAAGATCGGCTGATATGAAGCATACAACGCTTTGCTATATTGAAAAAGACGGCAAGTATCTTATGATACACCGCATCAAGAAGGCTAAGGACGAAAACGAGGGTAAGTGGATCGGTATAGGCGGAAAGCTCGAACACGGAGAAAGCCCGTTCGACTGCGTCAGGCGCGAGGTAAAGGAAGAAACCGGTCTTACTCTTACCTCACCGCATTACCGTGCTATAATCACATTTGTATCCAACGTTTACGGAACCGAGTATATGCATCTCTTTACAGCGACCGACTTTTGCGGTGAGCTTAACGAAAGCTGCGACGAAGGCGTATTGCAGTGGGTGGATAAAGATAAGCTATCCTCTCTTCCCATGTGGGAGGGGGATAAGGTATTTCTTGATATGCTTGATAGCGAAAAACGCTTCTTCTCTCTCAAGCTTGTGTATGATCACGACAATCTTGTCGAATCTACGGTCGAGTACTGATCAAACCGCGCATTCTTACTCTAATACAGCGTCACATTAATTAAAGGCAAAAGGAACACGTATCGTGCCTGTTCCTTTTCAGTTATGCAAAATCATCACCGGCTCACTCCAAGAGCTTTTTTCTCCTCTTATAATCAGGCATATACTTTTCTATGATACGATAAAATCTCGGTGAGTGATTAAGTTCTAAAAGGTGTGCCAGCTCGTGTACAATTACATACTCACGCGCTTCTTCGGGATATAGCATCAGCCTGTATGAGAAGCATATATTCCCCTTTGATGAGCAAGAACCAAACCTTTTCTGCGCCGAGGTTATGGTTATTCTGCCGCAATTTATACCCATAATTTTGGCGAAATATGAAGTTTTAGCTACAAAATAATCTCTCGCCCTACTTTTGAGGACGGCGATATCCTCGGCGTTTATTTCTTCCCGTTCCTTGCGTGCAGCAAACCTGTTGAGGTGCTTTCTTATCCATGACTCGTGCTTTGTAACGTAAAAGTCTATTTTGCTTTTTGACATTCCCCTCGGAGCGCGGACAACAACGTTACCATCGACTATGCTGATGGCAAGCGTGCGCCTGTTGCTATAGATAATTTTATATTGCATCATTATACCTCCGCACCTCTATTTTACCACCGAAAGCTGTTTTTGTAAAGGATTATTCCGACTCGTGCACAGGACAAAATTGTACGGGCATATTATCACTTATAAAGTAACCGTATTCTGCGTTACCCGAGGAAATACAACCTCCTCTCGCGAGGGAGCCTGACTGTCTGCAATATAGTGACATAACAATACCTTCGTTTGAGAAGCTGCGCACCGTGTCGGAGTAAGTGTCCGATGAGGCCTTTTCGTGTATCTCGCGCATAACCTGGTCCCATATTTCAATGTGTGTCGGCGACTGGGCGTATACACCCCTGCTTCCGTCCGAATACCCACACCATATTCCTGCGGTAAAGTACGGAGTATAGCCGACTAAAAGCTTATCACGGTTTGAGCTTGACGTTCCCGTCTTAGCAGCGGTGTCTACGCTTTCCTTCAAGGTTATGCTTCTTGCGGTTCCCGATTCTGCAACCTCGGACAAAAGCTTATTCATGAGCGATGCGGTGCTGCTCTTAAACACCCTCTTTGCCGTCATGGCGTTATCAAGCAATACCTCTCCATTTTGCTGGAACACACCGTAATACATTCTTCCTCCGCGAAGCTCCCCGCCCGAAGGGAAAGCCGTATATGCGTGCGTAAGATCAACAAGCGATACTCCGTCGGTCAGCTGCCCAAATGCCAACGGTGCTGCGCCGAGATCGCTGACTGTACCGTTTTTAGTTTCTCTTGATGAAACGAGTGTATCAAATCCGAGCTTCTCTTGTAAATCCCTGTATACCCTATCTCTTCCACGCTCGAGGTACAGCTCGTAGGCGACTGTATTTTTAGATTTTTTTACAGCATCGCATACCGTTATTCGCCCCTCGTAGACGTCTGGGGAATTCTTCGGATATTCGACCGCTCCCCCGTTCCTCATTTCCTTTGGTGCGTCCTCCACGATCGTTGACCACGTAATAGCGCCTTCATCTATCATAGGGGCATAAAGCGCCAGAGGCTTCAAGGTTGATGCGGGCGGATGAAGTGCTGTGGCGTAATTGTAGAGACGGTTTCCCTGCTTTTCTCCGACACCACCTATAATTCCTACCACATCACCGCTTAGTGAGTCACATACAACCATAGAGTATTTCAGCCCATCGTTTACTCCGTCGGGAAAATTATCGATGTTCTCGAAGTGGGCTTCCATAATTTCTTGTACATCTGTGTTGAGAGTTAGGATTACCTTTGCACCTCCCAGCATTAAAATCGCACCAAGGCGGCTTACGTCATATTTAGCCGATAAATCGGATATAACCTCTTCCCTTGCGCTCTCAACGAACCAATTAGACACCTCAGCAGCTACGAGCTTATCAGCTCTTATCTGCAGCGGGCGAGTGACTGCTGCCTCATACTCCTCTTTATTAATGCAACCGTTCTGCTTCATAGCATACAGAACACGGTTTCTCTTTTCTAAGCAGGCATCGGGGTGCTTAATCGGGTCATATCTCCCGGGCGCGTTTGCTATTCCCACTATAGTAGCCGCCTCGGTGAGCGTAAGATCCGCGGGTGACTTATTAAAATATACCTCGCTTGCCTCACGTACTCCGTATACGTTACCTGACATAGGGATAACGTTTACATAGGCTTCGAGTATTTCTTCCTTTGAATGAGCCGAATCAAGGTGGATCGACCTCATAATTTCACTGAATTTACGTCTTAGCGTATGCTCGTTATCCCCGCTTATGTTTTTAATTACCTGCTGCGTTATAGTAGATCCACCAAAGTTTGAGGTGAAGTGTAAAAAATAATTTGCCAAAGCCGCCAATGTTCGCTTAACATTTACGCCGTTATGTTTATAGAAATCTCTATCCTCGGCTGAAATAAAAGCATCAATCAGCGTATCCGACACCTCATCGAGCGACACCCAGGTTTTTGCCGCTCCTGCCGCCTCCTTAGATACCCTGACAAGATTTCCGTCCGTATCATACGCGAAATACTCTGTCGTATTACTTGATTTTGATGCCGAGAGCAGTCTTTCGTCCGCCTGATAATCAATACTGTCACCGACGTAAAACGCGAAGACACTAACGCCTACGCTTGCTAATAATACCAAAATCAGTATAGCCGCGGCGACAATAATAACCGCCTTCTTCATATCTCCTCCGCAAAAAACACCGAAATTTCAGACCTTACTATGATTATCTGAAAATTCGGTGTTTTTATTAGATGCTAATCTTAGCATTTATGGTTTAATATGTGACCTTGTTAAGATAAAGTCCCTCCGGCGGCGCCGTCATACCCGCTCTGCTTCTATCTCTCGAGCCAATTATTTCCGTAATATCCGACGGCGATATTCTGCCGAACGCGACCTCGGTAAGCGTGCCGACGATAATTCTTACCATATTGTAAAGAAATCCGTCCGCGCACACGCGTATCTCGATAAGATCACCACTCCTTTCGACGTTTACGTATTTAATATCTCTCACGGTATCAACTACGTCGGATCCCTCGGACATAAAGGCGGAATAATCACGCCTTCCCGCAAAGCGCTTTGCAGCATCGCGCATCAATTCAAATCCCGAATCCGTAATAGGGCGCGAAACAAACCAGGCACGCCCGTAATCGAAGGGGTTATAAACGGGCGTATTGATTATCCTGTACAAATATTCCTTTGACACCACGTCGTATCGCGGGTGAAAGTGTGGATCACACGCTTCGGCGTAATAAAGCGAAAGATCGACGGGTAAGAAACGCGCAACCGCCACCGGCAGCTTCTCGGGCGGCACCGTAGCAGTATCCGAATCAACCGTGAGGCAAAACTCATTCGCGTGGACGCCCGCATCGGTACGGCTACAGCCTGTCACCTTGACGTCATCACCCAGCGCTTCGCGCAAGGCGCGGCATAGCTCACCCATAACAGTTCGCTTATCCGGCTGAACCTGAAAGCCGTGAAAGGCGGTACCAATGTATCTTATTTTTGCGAAATACTTCACAATATCTCCTTAAATCTTATAGAAGAGTATTTGATAAATCAATCCGTTTGATGCTAACCCCGCGGTAAGCACGTTGGAGCAAATCACAACCGTCATCAAAGCAACGAAGGCAAGAATCCACCATAAGTCACGAAGATGGTATTCAAGCTTAACGAATTTAGTTCTGCCGACGTCCCCGCGATAGCAGCGCGATTCCATAGCGGTAGCAAGCTCATCGGCGCGCTTGAATGAAGAGACGAATAGTGGAACGAGAATGGGTATCAGCGCTTTCGCGCGCTTAACCAAGCCGCCCGATGAAAAATCTGCTCCGCGCGACTTTTGTGCATTCATAATCTTTTCGGTTTCTTCAACGAGCGTAGGAATAAACCTTAACGCAATAGACATCATCATTGCGAACGCATGTACCGGCAATCCTATTTTCTTGAAAGGCTTGAGCAAGCTCTCTATTCCGTCGGTAAGGGTTATCGGCGAGGTGGTGTACGTGAGGAACATACTGGTTCCCACTATCAGCATAATTACACGTACCGACATAAATATTGCGCGCACGAGGCCCTCCGTGTACACTCTGATAAAGCCGAGCTCAAAAAGAGGATCACCTGTACCAACAGTCATAAAGATGTTAAGTATAGAGGTGAAAATAAGCACGAAAATAATGGGCTTTATGCCCTTAATGACAACTTTAATTGATATTTTGCTTACCGCAATAAGAGCAAATGTCAGAACAGCAAGTCCGATAAACGCAATCGGCGTATCCGCGACGAAGAGAGCTACGATGTAAAATACCGCCAAAATTATCTTAGTTCTCGGATCAAGCCTGTGAAGAATAGATTTGCCGGGGAAAAACTGACCGAGAGTGATATCCGAAATCATTTCGCGCACCCCCTTACGTAGTTAAGGATCGCGCGCTTAGCTCCCTCGACGGTGTACAGCTCGCCCTCGAGGTTAATGCCGCGAGCTTTAAGACCGGCACAAATGCGCGCAACAGCGGGTACGTCGAGATCGACCGAAGCAAGCTCCTCGGGCATGGAGAAAATCTCTTTTGCGCTGCCCGTAAGGCGCACGCGTGCTTCGTTCATAACAACTATATTATCACAATAGAGCGCCATATCCTCCATAGAATGGCTGACTAGTATGACGGTGGCACCGCGCTCGTTCACAAAATCCCTGAGGTGTCCGAGTATTTCGCGCCTACCGCGAGGATCAAGTCCCGCAGCCGGCTCGTCCAAAACAAGAACGTCGGGGCGCATCGCGATTATTCCCGCTATAGCAACTCTTCTCTTCTGACCGCCCGACAGCTCAAACGGGGATTTTTCCATTAGAGAGCTGTCAAGCCCGGTATAGCGCATTGCTTCGGCAACACGCTCGTGGATCTCTTCTTCGGGAAGCCCCTGGTTCCTCGGTCCGAAAGCAATGTCGCTCGCTACCGTCTCATCGAACAGCTGATACTCTGGATATTGCATAACTAGGCCGACTCTGTATCTCACCTTGGAGATTTCCTTAGGCTTTTCCCATATATCCTTGCCGTCGAGCAAAATCTGCCCCTCGGTGGGCTTGTATAATCCGTTCATCAGGTTTACAAGCGTAGACTTTCCCGATCCCGTATGCCCGATAAGACCTGTTATTTTTCCTTTTTCAAAGCCGACGCTCACGTTATCGAGCGCAACCCTCTCGAAAGGGGTTCCGCGGCTATATGAAAATGAAACGTTTTTTATCTCTAGTATATTCCTCATTTAATCTGCTTCTCCGACAATGGCTCTGTAAATAGACTCTACACATTCCGCATCGGTGAGTGGGGTTCCCGAAATAGCAATACCCACCGACTTAAGCTCTTCGACAAGCTCTACACCCTGAGGTGCTTCAAGACCCATTGAATGTAGCTCATCAACACGGGAAAACACCTCCTCGGGCGTTCCGTCGAGAACCGTCTCACCGTCGTTAATCACAACTATGCGGTCTGCATGAGCCGCCTCATCCATATAGTGCGTGATATTGATAATGGTGATGCCCTCTTCCCTGTTAAGCCTGTCCATTATCTCCATTACGTCGCGTCTGCCTAGCGGATCGAGCATAGCGGTGGACTCGTCAAAAATTATACACTTAGGACGCATAGCGATAATGCCGGCTATCGCAACTCGCTGCTTCTGTCCGCCCGAAAGCTTATGCGGAGCGTGCTTTGCATACTCGGTCATACCAACCATATCCAACGCGTCACTTACTCTTAGGAGCATCTCCTCGCGCGGAACTCCGAGATTTTCAGGACCGAACGCGACGTCCTCGTCGACCACGGTGGCGACGAGCTGGTTGTCGGGATTCTGGAATACCATACCGATCTTTTTTCTTACCTCAAAAACCTCATCATCGGTAATATCGGCGCGGGATACGCACTCTCCGTCGACGAATATTTCGCCTTGAGTAGGAACAAGTATCATGCTTAAAAGCTTTGCAAGAGTAGACTTTCCCGACCCGTTGTGACCGAGAATCGCTATATACTCACCGTTATCGATCTTAAGATTAACTCCCCTGAGAGCGGGGTGCGCGTTAGCCGCGGAAACGGCGGCATCATCCGCATACGTAAAGGTGAGATTTTTGGTTTCTATAAAACAGTTGCTGAACAATTTCAAAATTCCTTTTCTTATCTGAAGGTAACTCTTACGCTTGAACCGCAAGGCAGCGCAAGACCGCTATCCTTTACGGGAAGTCCAAGCTCATCGGCCTCGCTATATCCGCGCCTACCTACAAGAAGGCGGGTATCCGTGATATACTTCATTGTTGAAGCGGAAAGCCCCGTGGTGTACGAATTCAAAAGGAAGAACAGCGGCTTATCGGATAGCACCTGCGCCGCAATACTCACAAATTCGTCGATATTTTCCTCGATTTTCCACACCTCTCCCGTTGGACCGCGCCCGTATGACGGGGGATCCATTATTACACCGTCGTACTTATTTCCGCGCCTTATTTCGCGTTCTATAAACTTACGGCAATCATCGACGATGTAGCGAATGGGCGCATCGGAGAGTCCCGAAAGGCGCGCGTTTTCCTTTGCGTACTGAACCATCCCCTTTGAGGCATCAACGTGGCACACAGCGGCTCCCGCCTTAGCGGCAGCTATTGTTGCTCCGCCCGTGTACGCAAATAAATTAAGCACCTTAATCGGTCTTCCCGCATTCTCGATAAGCGAGCGGGACCAATCCCAGTTGGTTGCCTGCTCCGGGAAAAGACCGGTATGCTTAAAGCCCATAGGCTTGATCATGAACGTAAGATCACCGTATTTTATATTCCACGACTCGGGAAGCTTGTTTTGCGACCACGCACCGCCCCCCAATTTGCTACGGGTATAAATAGCATCGGCACGGCGCCATAAGGGATTCCTTTTATCGGTATTCCATATTACTTGAGGATCGGGACGAACAAGGCTGTACCTGCCCCAGAACTCAAGCTTTTCTCCGCCCGATGTGTCGAGTATTTTATAATCTTCCCATTTATCTGCTATCCACATGACTTTGCTCCAAACTCTTTATCTTTGGTTATAATATCGACCAATCGCAGATGCCGCGCACTGCGCGTGACAAATAGCGATTGCTAGGGCATCGGCAGTGTCATCGGGCTTTGGAGCCGATTTCAGCTTGAGAAGTGACGTAACCATAGCTATAACCTGCCTTTTCTCCGCTCTGCCGTAGCCTACGACCGCCTGCTTCACCTGAAGCGGCGTATATTCACTAATCTTTACGCCCATTTTATGGGCAGTGCACAAAATAACCCCTCTAGCTTCCGCAACGGCAATACCTGTCGTAATATTATTTGTAAAGAACAGCTCCTCTATTGCCATTTCGTAGGGAGAGTATTTACTTATCAGCTCTTCGATATCGTTTTGTATCATAAGAAGCCGCGACCCAATATCGGTGTGTGCCGGCGTTGTAATAGCGCCGAACGCAAGCGGTCTGACATGTCCGCGCACGCTTTCTATTACACCCCAGCCTACTGTTGCAAGCCCGGGGTCAATACCAAGTATTATCATACGTCCTCCCTTCGAAGGATAAAATTATTCATATTATTATATCACATTATGTCGCGTTAGTCAATCACATTTTCCTGCTTCTCGCGCAATAATAATTGCAATAATAATTGCGAGCGAAGAAATTTAATAAATATTTTTTATTTGTATATGGACTTTACTTCCCCTCTGTGCTATAATATGTTCGTAGCATTTTGCGCTACGCATAACTTAACGCCATACAGGCGGGTATTTTATGCTTTTCCAAGAAACGAGGTACCCTATGTCATTCATTAAAGATAACCAATTTACGGATAAAAACGCCATCTCTCTGCCCATCATTGCGCTGAGAGGACTTGTTGCGTTTCCAAATATACAGATGAATATTGAAATCGTACGCCCATTCTCACTCAAGGCGTTTACCGCTGCGGCTACGTTACACGATGCTAAGGTTATCCTGATTACTCAGCGCGACATCTCGCTTGACAACCCCGGTGTGGAGGATTACTACTCCTTCGGCGTTATGGCTGAAATTAAGCACGTTGTCAAGAATCCGCAGGGCAATCTTTCTGTGGTTTTTGAGGGCATCTCACGTGTCAAGATATCGGAGATCGAGGTCTCGTCCGGATTTTTCTACGCAACAGCGAAAATCAAGCACGAGCATGCGCTTAAATCCATGCAGACGGAGATTGAGGCGCTTATGGATCAGATCAAGCGAGATATGCTCTCGATTTCCTCGATACACCCCTCTTTCAACGATGAGCTTAGGATAGCAGCAGAGGCTATCACCGACCCCGGCTCCTTTGCCGATTTTGTTGCATCGAGCGCGCTCGTTGATTATAAGAACAAGCAGACCGTTCTTGAGACCATGACGGCTAAGACCAGGCTTGAAAGACTTTTGGTTGCGCTTGAGGAAGAAATGATGCTTATCGAGTGCGAGCACGAAATACAGGCGCAAGTTAAGAATAAGATAGACAGAAATCAGCGTGATTACTTCCTTCGTGAGCAGATGCGCGTGATTCAGTCGGAGCTTGGAGAAGACGAGGATGACGAGCTTGCCGAATACGCAGACAAAATCGAAAACGCCTCAATGCCCGATGAAGTCAAGGAAAAGCTTATGAAGGAGCTGAACAAGCTTGCAAAAACGCCCTTCGGTGCAGCCGAAGGCACCGTGCTTCGCGCTTATCTTGACACCTGCCTTGACTACCCCTTCGGCATCAAAACCGAAGCGGAAATAAGCGTTGCTGAGGCAAAGGTCATACTTGACGAGGATCATGACGGCCTCACGAAGGTTAAGGAGCGTATCCTTGAATTCGTGGCAATAAAGCAGTTCAATAAGGACATCAAGAGCCAGATTATCTGCCTTGTAGGCCCTCCCGGCGTTGGCAAAACCTCTGTAGCCGCATCGGTAGCACGCGCGCTCGGTCGCAAATATGCGCGTGTTTCCCTCGGAGGCATGCATGATGAGGCTGAGATACGCGGACACAGAAAAACCTACGTCGGCGCTATGCCCGGTCGTATTGTTTCCGCGCTTATAAATGCGAAAGCAGAAAACCCCGTTATCGTACTTGACGAAATTGATAAAATGGCCAAGGATTTCCGTGGAGATCCTACGTCCGCCCTGCTTGAGGTACTCGACCCCGAGCAGAATAAGTCGTTCCGCGACAACTTTATTGAAATACCGCTCGACCTTTCCGACGTAATGTTCATAGCAACGGCTAATACCTACGAGGGGATCCCCGCTCCGCTTCTCGACAGAATGGAGATTATCGAGCTTACCACATATACCGACAGCGAAAAGCTGGCTATTGCCAAAAATCATCTCATCCCCAAGCAGCTCGCCAACAACGGTATAACAAAATCCATATTCAAGATTACCGATGCAGGTATTATGGAACTGATAAAGAGCTACACACGCGAGTCCGGTGTTCGTAATCTCGAGCGTGAGCTTGCATCTCTTATGAGGAAGGCTGCAAAGAAGATCGCCGAGGGTGGAGCTAAACGTGTCACCGTTACTGAGAAGAACATTTCGGAATATCTCGGCAAGCCCAAGGTTATTCCCGACCGTCTTGAAGCGGATAATCCTATCGGTGTTGTAAACGGTCTTGCGTATACACAGTCCGGAGGAGATCTCTTGAGGGTTGAGGTTGCCGTAATGGAGGGCACGGGCAAGATAGAGCTTACCGGCTCTCTCGGCGAGGTTATGAAGGAATCTGCGAAAATTGCACACTCCTTTGTAAGAACGGTCGCAGACAAGTATTCTATCGATAAGGATTTCTATAAAACCAAGGACGTACATATACACTTCCCCGAGGGCGCGATACCCAAGGACGGTCCGTCAGCCGGAGTTACCATGGTAAGTGCCATAGTCAGCGCGCTCGGCAACCATCCCGTCAAGCGCGACGTCGCTATGACGGGAGAGATAACCCTGCGCGGAAAGGTGCTGCCCATCGGCGGACTTAAGGAAAAGACTCTCGCTGCATACCGCTCGGGAATAAGCACGGTTTTAATCCCTGCGGACAACGTGCGCGATCTCGATGATATTGACAGCGATGCTAAGGACCACCTTACCTTCATTCCGTGCGAGACCGCCGGAGACGTTCTCGAAAATATTCTGGTATTGTAATGCCCAGAAGGGAGACACTATGAAAATAAACACGAATAATGCGGCAATATCTCTCACAGTTGGTAACGCCAAGCAATTTCCTCACGACAGCCGTCCGCAAATAGCACTTTCAGGACGCTCTAACGTTGGAAAAAGCTCACTTATCAATACACTTCTTTCTCGCAAGTCGCTTGCCAGAGTGTCCTCCTCACCCGGAAAAACAATTACCATAAACTACTACGATATCGATAAGAAGCTGTTTTTGGTTGACCTTCCTGGTTACGGGTATGCAAAGCGCTCCCAGGAGTCGAAGCGCGTATGGAGCACTCTTGCTGAAGATTACTTTACCAAAAATCCTTCACCCGACGCAATCAAGCTCGTTGTTCAGCTTATAGATGTCCGCACGGGACCCACCGACGACGATATTATGATGATAAACTGGCTTATCGACGCCGCTTGTCCGTTTGTGGTTGTAGCAACAAAAACCGACAAGCTCTCGAAGGCACAGCTATCGCGCGCTTTGTCGGAGCTTGAAAACGACTACTTCGCCGACACGTCTATCGAAATTATCCCCTTCTCGTCCGTTACCCGTGAGGGCAAGGACAAGCTTTGGGGTCGTATCTTAGATGCAATATCCGAGGAGTAAGTTTTAATAATGTTTGGCTTAAGTAATATTTCCGAGCTTTTGTTGTCAGCGGTTGCAGTGCTGATAACTCTTAGTGTGCATGAGTACGCGCACGCCTATGCCGCGTATAAGCTTGGCGACGATACGGCAAAGAACGAGGGCCGTCTATCGCTGAACCCCATAAAGCACCTGGATCCGGTAGGAGCTATATTCATGCTCCTCTTCCACTTCGGTTGGGCAAAGCCCGTGCCGATAAACCCGATTAACTTCAGAAAACCGAAGCGTGACTTTGCGATAGTCGCACTAGCAGGACCGCTGAGCAATATAGTCAGCGCATTTATAACAACGCTGCTCTTCCTTATCGCGTACAAGCTGCTTTTGCCGCTTGTGCCGGGAGGCTTTGGCTACGTGCTTCTATACAACACCTGCCTGTTTCTCAGCACCTACAGCGCAATCAACGTAGGACTTGGAGTATTTAATCTTATACCTATCCCGCCCTTTGACGGCTCGCGTATACTGAACGCCCTTTTGCCCGAGCGACTGTATTTCAAGGTGATGAAGTATGAGAGGAAGATATATTGGGGAGTGATAGCTTGGCTGTTTTTTGGAAGGTACGTAACGCGCGGACTTCTCTCTGTGCCTTTCATAGCCGCAAACCCAGTTCTTTCGGCAATTTCGCGCATATTCGACCTCTCGGATCTTATAGGAATTGCGATTTCCGCGATATACAACGCAATGATATCATTCTGGCAGCTTATACCCGCCTTAGCATAAGCATCTCTTTTCGGAGGAAAAATGGTAGAACAACTGACCTACAGGCTTGACCAATTTGAAGGACCGCTTGACCTGTTACTGACTTTAATACAAAAGAATAAGGTGAGCATCACGGACATTCCCATTGCCATGATCTGCGACCAATATATGGAATATCTGGCAGAGGCAGAGCGCATGGATCTCGAAATTGCAAGTGAGTTCATTGTTATGGCAAGCCAGCTGATGCTGATAAAGAGTCAAATGCTGCTTCCACACGAGGAAGGCACGGAGAATGACCCGCGGCGCGAAATACAAAACGCCCTGCTTCTTCATATGCGTGCTAAGCAGGCAGCAAAGGAACTGCGCCCGATGTACGATGAGTTCTCAGGAAGGTTCGTAAAGGGTACTGATGACGTCCCCCCCGAGAAGGGACTTCCGCTCGATCTCGATCCCGATCTGCTTGTAAAAGCGCTTAACGCCGTTCTTCGACGTATCAAGGTTGCAGAGGCAATGAAGAAGCCTACCGATCTGGTTAATCCGCTTATCAAGCGTAAAATAGTATCTGTTGAAGAGAAAATAGAAGAAATCTGCGATTTGCTCGCTGAGCATGAGGA
The DNA here is from genome assembly GCA_964482885.1 of uncultured Ruminococcus sp. GTDB lineage: Bacteria > Bacillota > Clostridia > Oscillospirales > CAG-272 > UBA1740. The sequence goes on from CAYZZJ010000002.1 coordinate 20,840, forward strand.
GGCTTCCCTTTTCTTCCTTCTCAAGGATTCCGAATCGCGCTCCGAGCTGGTTGCCCGATTTATGGGTATACTCGAGCTTATCAAGATACGCCGCATACTCATAACCTCTATTACAGTAATTGAGGACGTAGTTGAGTATGATGAAAACGGGCTTGAGATGATGTTTACGCTTAATCCCAATTACGTTCCCGGTGATATATCGGGTAGTGAATTTGACTCTCAGCCCGACGAAAACGATGACAACTCCGAGGAGAAAAACAATGAGTGAAGAAACAAATAATATAGAAGCTCCGATCGCCGACAGCGCGCCTCAAGCGCCTGAAATCACGCGCGAGGTTGTATTTGAGGAAGCGCTTGAGGCAATACTCTTTGCCGCAGGTCACCCTATTTCTTATGCCACCATTGCAAGAGTTATGGATCTTACTCCCCTCAAGGTCAAGGAAAAGGTAATCGAGTACGCACTAAGATATAACAGCTCCGGTATACCGCGTGGTGTTATACTGCTTACATACTCTGATTCCTGTCAGCTTTGCACAAAATCCGAATACTTGTATGAAATCAGAGATGCCCTCGGCATTAAAAAGAGCGGTACTCTCTCCACCTCATCTCTTGAGGTATTGGCGATAGTTGCCTATAACCAGCCCGTTACGCGCGCATTTGTCGATACTCTGAGACGCGTAGACTCTTCCTACGCTATGAACAACCTCTTGGACAGAGGCCTTATAGTTTCTAAGGGAAGGCTTGACGTGCCCGGAAGACCGATGCTTTACGGCACTACCTCAGATTTCTTAAGATGCTTCGGTCTAAACGATCTCTCGGGACTGCCCAAAACAAGCGATGAGCTTATCGAGGCATTCAACAATGCAAAGAGCTCCGAGGAAGCGGCAAACGAAGGTGAGGAGATTGTCGGCGCTGAGCAGATAAGCGCTGACATAGACAGTGCAATGCCCGACGTTGCGGCTTCGAGTGAGGCTGCGCAAGCACCGGTAGAGAGCAGCGAGGCAGAAGGTCCCGAGCTTATGATGGACGAGCCGTCCGCCGAGGATGACATAATAAACGATTAAGGAGTTTGAATGCTGTCGCTTGCATTAATTCTTTCTGCATCCTTGCTGGCATACGTGGTTTTCACTCAACCTATCGAGATCAGAGTATTTAAGTCAAGCGGTATAGTTCTGCAAATATCCACAGTTGTGTGGTCTTTTAAGATCAATCTATCATCTAAAAAGCGACACAAAAGCAAACTAAAGCTAACAAAAAGGTTAAAGTTCTATTTCTTCGCGCTCCGTGTTGCAAACGATTTGCTGACGAAATCTTACGTCTATATAATGCGAGATGCCGAGAGCGGCGTCGAGCATCCATCTGCGCCCTCGGCGATCATGACCGGAATTACCTCTTCGCTTCTGATATCCTACGTATCGGGCAAAGCGCGCTTTTTTGAAAGCGGAGTCGATAAAATCGGCACGGCAGTATTTTACTTCCGGCTCATAGATCTGTTTATTTCCGCCATCAAAGTATCATACTATACCTTGAAGTCAAAATTCAAAAAGAGGGCAAGGTATGTCTGATAATAAAATGAACGATTATCTCGACGCTTCGCTTGAAGGGGTTGGGAGATTCGCGGATATGAACACGGTCATCGGAGCGCCAATACACACGCCAAGCGGCGTTACCGTTATACCGGTCTCACGTGTGAATATGGGCTTTGCAAGCGGAGCAATCGATTACTCCTCTAAAAAATTCGCTACACCTCCTAACTCAGGCGGCGGTGGCGGAACGGGTATATCCATAACTCCGGTGGCTTTTCTTACGGTTGGCCCCGGGGCTGAGATAAAGCTGCTTTCCTTAAATGAAAGCCCGGGAAAAATCGACCGTGCCCTCGATATAATCGAAGGTGCACCGGCTATAATTGAAAAAATTAAGGACGTCCTGTCATAAATTTCACCTCATATAATGCTCGGCTCGTGGCAAAATACTACCGAGCGAGGTGATACTATGAAGGACAACAGAAGTATGGTTGTCATCGCCATAATTATGGCTTGTATCGTAATTATGATGATGACTATAGTCGCGTCTGCAGGCGGAGGCGTCAAAACGGGTGCCAGAGCGGCTTCGTTGTACGAGCCGCACACGGGCACCTTCATTTATGAAAACAATTCGGATTTGCGGCTACCTATGGCTAGTACAACAAAAATAATGACGGCACTCCTGGCAATTGAGCATTGCGCACTGAATGAAAGTGTAGAAATACCTATCGAAGCTGTCGGCATAGAGGGCTCATCCCTTTATCTTAAAGAGGGAGACGTACTTACCGTAAAGGATCTTATCTATTCCCTTCTCCTGCAAAGCGCAAACGATGCTGCGGCAGCACTTGCAATCAAGATTTCGGGTGATATCTCTGGCTTTGCCGAGTTGATGAATAAAAAAGCCGCCGACCTTGGTCTTACGGATACGCATTTTGAAAATCCGCATGGCCTTGACAGCGACGAGCATTATACCACCGCCAGAGATCTGGCGCTTATTACCACCGAGGCAATGCAAAACGAATTCTTCAAAAAGGTGGTTTCCACCTACAAGTATTCCTTTACCGTATCCGGAAATCCAAGAATAGTTGTTAACCATAACAAGCTGCTTCGCATGTACGATGGAGCTGTTGGAGTTAAAACCGGGTATACGCGTATAAGTGGGCGATGTCTTGTTTCGGCAGCAGAGCGCGACGGGATTACGCTTATTGCCGTAACACTGGACGATCCGGACGACTGGCGTGACCATAAGAATTTACTTGACTATGGCTTTTCGCAGTATGAACGCATATCCGCACGCAGCATAGCCCCCGAAATAGTTAAAGTGCCCGTAATAAACTCGGAAAGCCCCGAAGTAACCGCTTCCCTTTTTGGGCTTGACGAAATCAAGCTGATCAAACGCCGTGACGAGCCTGAATTCACCGCCACGCTTGACGTTAAGCAGTATGCAGTAGCCCCCATAAAAAAGGGAGACGCCGTAGGAGAGGTTATATTCAGAAAGGGTGATGAAGAGGTGTTACGAGCACCACTCATCGCAAGCATTGACGTAAAAGAAAAGTCCGAAAAGAAATTCGGCATATTCGATATATTTGATTTTGGAGATAAATCAATGGAAAAAGTCAGACTTCAAAAGTTTATAGCAGACGTAGGAATCATGTCGCGCCGCGCCGCAGAACAGGAAATTGCAAGCGGTCACGTATCCGTAAACGGACACGTCGCCGTGATAGGCATGAAGGTCGATCCTAAGAACGACCTCGTTACATACAAAGGCACGAGAATCAGATACGAGCGCAAGGAGTATACCTATATACTTATGAACAAGCCGCGCGGTTATCTGTGCTCTACTACCGATGATAGGGGACGTAAGTGCGTCACCGACCTGCTCGATGGAGTTAAGGCAAGAGTGTATCCCGTGGGTCGACTCGACCTTATATCCGAGGGAATACTTCTGCTTACGGACGACGGCGAGCTTAAAAACAGGCTCACTCACCCCAGCCATACCGTTCCAAAGGTGTACCGCGTGAAGGTTGCGGGATCGGTAAGCGACGAGCAGTATGAAATACTCACCTCCCCGCTCAACATCGACGGATACGTCATCAAGCCCGTAGAGGTATCCATTGCAGGCACCGATGTGAACGGCACCGTCCTCAAGATGACACTTTACGAGGGCAGAAACCGTCAGATAAGGAAAATGTGTGAGCTTGCAGGGCTTACCGTTAAACGGTTATCACGCGTTTCTATCGGCAAGCTTAAGCTCGACGGAATGCCCGTCGGAAAGTGGAGATATCTTACCGATTCAGAGGTCGAATACCTCTACACGGCAACCAAGGGGTGATTTACATATGTTTAAGATACAACCTATACAATCCGAAGCCGAGCAGGCATCGGTAGCAAAAGCGTGCGGCTCGTATATGAGAGAGGGCTTATTCGCCTATGCTATGAGAGATTCCGAAAGCGAGGAGCTTATGGGCTTTTCGCAGTTTGAAATATCCGAGGGACGCGGTTATATAACAGACATCAAGCCCTGTGGCAATGCCGACGATTTCGAGGCGATGTTTATACTCGGACGAGCAACGATGAACTTCATTGACACCTGCGGCGCGCACTTATCCTACGCCACCAAAGATGCGGGAGAGGAAGGTTTGATGCGCGCGCTTGGTTTTTCTTTGACCGATTCGGAGGAATATTACGCAGATATGCGCGGAATGTTCAACGGTGAGTGCCACGAAAAAAAGTAACGTATACAAAACAGGAAGGTAACAAGCGTACCTTCCTGTTCTTTTATTAGCAATTAAAATCAATCCTTGCGCCTTTCGGCCAAAAGGTCGACGTAGGTGTGATAAAATTCCTCGTATCTTCCTTCATCAAGCGCATCGCGTATTTTTTGCATAAGATCGTTATAGAAATAGAGGTTATGAAGCACGGCAAGTCTCATACCGAGCATTTCCTTTGCCTTAAAGAGATGGCGTATATAGGCTCTCGAATAATTCCTGCACGCAGGGCAATCGCACTCCTCTGCGATAGGTCTCGGGTCGTCCATATATCTCTCGTTGAGGACGTTGATCTTTCCGCGCCAGGTGAAAAGATTTCCATGCCTTGCATTTCTCGACGGCATTACGCAGTCAAAGAAATCTACACCACGGTACACAGCTTCAACTATATTCTGCGGTGTGCCGACACCCATAAGATATCTCGGCTTGTCCTCGGGCATGTGCGGCTCAACTATGTCTATGATATGGTACATAACGTCGGCTTCTTCTCCGACTGCAAGACCGCCGATAGCATATCCGTCGCAAGGGATTTCCTTGATTGCTTGCATATTTTCTATTCTGAGATCATCGTACGTGCCGCCCTGATTTATGCCAAACAGGAGCTGCTCCGGGTTGACCGTTCCCTCTTGTGCATTCAGTTTGTCAAGCTCGTCGCGGCAGCGCCTTAGCCACCTTACGGTACGCTCATGAGATGCTTTAACGTATTTGTAGGGTGCGGGATTTTCTATGCACTCATCAAATGCCATAGCAATGGTAGAGCCAAGATGCGACTGAATACGCATGGATTCCTCGGGACCCATAAATATCCTTTTACCGTCTACGTGAGAATTGAAGGTGACCCCGTCCTCGGTTATTTTTCTGAGCTGTGCAAGTGAGAAAACCTGGAATCCACCCGAGTCAGTGAGTATAGGTCTGTCCCACTTCATAAATTTGTGAAGGCCGCCCATTTTATATATGAGATCGTCACCCGGCCTTACGTGCAGGTGATAGGTATTGGAAAGCTCGACCTGGCACTTCACCTCGTGAAGATCCTTTGTGGATATTCCGCCGCGTATTGTGGCGCAGGTGCCTACGTTCATAAACACGGGAGTTTCGACCGTACCGTGTACGGTTTCAAATCTTCCGCGCCTTGCGCGCCCCTCTTTCTTTAATAAAGTGTATTTAGCCATATTCTCCTCTTGGTTATTTGAGCCTGTCGAACTGTCTGTCAAGCTCGTTTTTTGTTAATTTATACGCCACGGGACGTCCGTGCGGACACACGGTAATATCCGGTATTTGCAAGAGCTTTTTAATAAGCCACTCAAGAACGGCACGGTCATAAACCCGTCCGCCCTTTATAGCCGCTTTACAAGCAATCTGATATAGCGCCTTTTCGCGCCTGATAGCCTCGGTGGACTTCGGATTGCCTATTCCCTCTTCAAGCTCGGTAAGCATCCTTACGAACAGAGTTTCTGCATCCTCCGCGGATATAGCGTCGGGTATGGCGGTGATATCAATGGAATTTTTGTTAATTTCATACTCGAAGCCGACAGAGAGTACCTCTTCTCTGTATTCCGCCGCAGCCGAAAGCTCCTCGTTAGAAGGTATAACCGCAATCGGGAGCATAAGTATCTGCGACGCAACCCGCCCGTCAGCCTCGCGATTTTTCTTCAGGTCCTCGAATATTACGCGCTCGTGAGCCGCATGCTTATCTATGATAAGCAGATCTCCCTCATACTCGATCATAACGTAACAATCAAATGCCTCGCCAACAAACTTATACACAGGAATTTCTTCTACGGGAATTTCCTCGGCACGAGGTATTGGCGAAGGCGCGGTGATTTGCTGAGGCTCCGCCGCCCTATACCTTTCGAGCAGCTCCACCGAATCACGCGGTGTCATCGCGGCAGGAGCGCTACCGCTACCGAGGCGAACCGGAGCGCCCGAGCTGATCGGACGCGAATCGCGATATAGAGGCAAAGGCTCGCGATATGACGGAGCGGTGGTGCGTTCTACGTAGCGCGGAGGTGCGCTTACGGACATTTCAACCTGCTTTCCTCGCGTATCCTGCCCAATAGGCACGTATGCACCCATCAGGTTGCTCATCGGCTTTTTAGCGCCAAGCTCCATTTCGGGGCGGTACTCATGCTCCTCAAGAGCGGATTTTACGGTATAATAAACGGTTTCAAAAACAGCGCGCTCGTCAGCGAATTTGACCTCGAGCTTTGCGGGGTGAACGTTTACGTCAACCATAGACGGCGAAATCTCAATGAGAAGCACACAGGTCGGAAATGCCTCGGGAGCTATATACGAGGTATACGCCTTCTCAATAGCCGCCTGCGCGGTGAGGCTCTTTACGTAACGCCCGTTAACGAATACGTTAAGCAGATTTCGGTTCTTTTTAACGTTATCGCTTCGCCCTATATAACCGCCCACCTTTACACCGTTCGCTTCTCCGCTTACCTTTATCGTCTTGGTTGCAAATGCCTTTCCGTAAATCGCGTATATGGTGCTGTAAAGATCGCCGTCACCGGGAGTGCGAAACTTCTCTTCGCCGTCAATTAGCAGCTGTATGGATATATCGGGACGCGAAAGAGCAACACGCTCAACCAACGCCGACACGTTCATCGCCTCGGTGGCGTCCTTCTTTAAGAATTTGCGTCTTGCGGGAACGTTATAGAAAAGGTTGCTGACTACTACGGTTGTACCGTCTGCAGCATAAACCTCGGACAAATCAATTACGTTGCCAGCCTCTGCGGTAAGCATATAAGCCGTAGGCGCATCGGGGGTCTTCGTAATTATAGTCATCTCGGATACCGAGGATATTGCCGCAAGAGCCTCTCCTCTGAAGCCGAGCGTCATTATAGAGGCAAGATCGTCCTTACTCGATATTTTACTTGTAGCGTGCCTTTTGAGCGCAACGGGCAGATCCTCTTTGGAAATACCGCAGCCGTTATCGGTAACCCTGATCATAGCTACTCCGCCGCGCTTTATCTCCGCTACTATGGTGGTGGCTCCTGAATCTATTGAGTTTTCTATAAGCTCCTTTAATACGGACGCAGGGCGTTCTACGACCTCGCCCGCAGCTATGAGGTTGGCTATCTCAAAGCTGAGTACGTTAATTTTTCCCATACTGACTCCAAATCAAGTCTTATTCTCCGAGCAGCTTTTTAAGCTCGTAGAGAGTGTTCATCGCCTCTATGGGCGTAAGGGTGTTAATATCAATCTCGCGCAGGCGGTCGGCGACCTCGGCATCCTTTGATGCAACGATGCCCGAGAAAAGATCGAAGGTATCAGGCTCCTTGCGCGGCGTAGCTCCCGAAAATTCAGGGCGAACGCCGGACTCTATGTCCTTAAGGATTTCTCTGGCGCGCTTGACGACTTCGGCGGGTACACCAGCGAGCTTTGCGACCTCAATTCCATAGGAATCGTCTGTGCCACCTCTGACAATCTTACGCAAGAACGTAATGGAGTCACCGCGCTTTTTTGCCGCGATATTATAGTTGACTATACCGTCAAACTGCTCCTCCATATCAATAAGCTCGTGATAGTGGGTCGCAAAAAGGGTCTTAGCGCCTATTTTCTTCGAGTGGGTATACTCCACAACCGCACGTGCTATTGCCATGCCGTCAAAGGTGCTTGTTCCGCGTCCTACCTCATCGTATATAATTAAGGAACGCTTGGTAGCGTTTTTGAGAATGTTTGCCACCTCGTTCATTTCAAGCATAAAGGTGGACTGACCTGATGCAAGATCGTCGGAGGCACCCACACGGGTGAACAGCTTATCGACAATACCGATATGCGCCGACTTCGCAGGTACGAACGAGCCTACCTGAGCCATTATGGTAATAATCGCTACCTGACGCATGTAGGTGGACTTACCCGCCATGTTAGGTCCGGTAATTATCATCACACGGTTTTCTGCGGTGTCAAGGGTTGTATCGTTCGGAACAAAATATGAATCGGTGACGAATTTTTCTACCACAGGGTGCCTGCCGTCCTTGATACGAAGCTCTGAGGAAAGATCTACGTCAGGACAGGTGTAAGCATTCTTAACAGCTACCTCTGCAAATGAGCGATATACGTCAAGCTCTGCGATAAGCGCCGCTACCGTACGTATTCTGTCATTGTTTTCGGATATGACTCTGCGCAGTCCCATGAATATCTCGTATTCGAGAGAAACAAGCTTTTCGTCTGCTGTGAAAATGGTATTCTCCATTTCCTTAAGCTCGTCGGTTATGTATCGCTCGCAGTTTGCAAGGGTCTGCTTTCTTACGTAATGCAAGGGCACGGAGTCGATAAATGACTTGGAAACCTCTATGTAATAGCCAAAGACCTTGTTGTATGCGACCTTCAGCGTCTTTATGCCCGTAGCTTCCTTCTCGCGTTCCTCAATGGAAGCCATAATACCCGTACCGTTATTCTTGGTAGAACGATAGTAGTCAACGTCGGTATTGAAGCCCTCGCGAATCATTCCGCCCTCTCTTATAGTGAAGGGAGGATCATCTACGATAGCCTTTGCCAGAAGCTCTGCTATATCCTCAAGAGGATCTATCTTGTCCGCGAGCGCTTTAATTTTATTACAAGCAGAATTGGAAATCAGCCGTTTAATCTCGGGCAGTTTTGATATGCTTGTGTAAATTGCGCGCAAATCCTTAGCGTTGGCTGTGCCATAGACAACCTTTGCGGTAAGTCTTTCGAGATCGAGCGTATGCGAAAGCAGCTCGCCTATTTCATCTCTTAAAACGTGCGCCCCGACAAAGTCGGATACAAAGCCCTGCCTGTTAATTATTGCTACGGGGTTAAGGAGCGGCTTCAGAAGCCAGGCGCGCAAAAGCCTCGCACCCATTGCCGTCTTTGTTTTATCAAGCACCCAGAGAAGCGAGCCGCGCTTTTCCTTCGCGCGCATCGACTCGGTAAGCTCGAGATTACGCCTAGTGTTTATATCAAGCTCAAGGTGCTGCCCCTCGCTGTACGCGTTAATTTCCGTACCGAAGGTAACCGACGTCTTCTGCGTATCACGTATATATGCGACAAGCGCACCTGCAGACATCATCATCTCGGGCATACCCAGCTTGTCCGCCTCATCTGAGAAGGAGTCACGCACCGAATCGCGAGCCTTATCGTACGTAAACATCGCCGATAAATCATCATCAACAAGCGCATGGCAGCGTTCGGTGAGAAATGCCACAAGTGCTTTGCACTTCTCTTTGGGTAAATTAACAATAACCTCGCGCGGCATATAAGCTCCAAGCTCGTTCTCAAGTCGCGCATCGGCGTCAGCGCCGCTTATATACGTAGATGAAAACTCACCCGTCGATATATCGGCAAGCGATAAGCCTATACCCGATACACCGTAGCAAACAGCCGCAAGGTAATTATTGGTACCCTCGTTCAACAAGCCCGCATCGGTAACCGTACCGGGGGTTACAACCCTTGTAACCTCGCGTTTAACAAGACCGACGCTGCTCTTCGGATCTCCTATTTGCTCGCAGATAGCAACCTTATAACCCTTTTCCACCAGTCTTCCGACGTACACGTCCGCCTTGTGGAAGGGCACGCCGCACATAGCGCCGCGCTTTCCGTTGCCGCAATCGCGAGACGTGAGCGTCAGCTCGAGCTCGCGTGAAGCAATAAGCGCATCGTCAAAGAAGCACTCGTAAAAATCTCCGAGGCGGTAAAGGAGAATATATCCTTCATACTGCTCCTTTACGTCGAGATATTGGTGCATCATGGGCGTTGTCGTAGTCAGATCGCTACGTCTTTCTATAACCTCTGCCATACGAGGTAACCTCCAAAAAGTGAATTAATATTAATGACAGCCGGAGCAGGTAGAGCAATCGTGAGTGCATTCATCGCGCTCGCCGGTAATGCAGAACTTGATCTCTGCGTTTACGTCCGCCATAAGTCTGTTCATAGCCTGCTGAGCCTCGTTGAACGCGATATACACGGGATTTGACGTTATAATTCCCGTAAGCTCCTCAAGACGGCTTCTGAGATTTGCAATAGCAAGCTCGTCCATCTCGTCTTCGGGCTTGGAGAACTCCTCGCCAAGAAGCTTGCGCTCGGTCTCATACTCACTCATCTGAGCATTAAGCTCCGCATCAGCCTCGAATACCGCCTTTGCAGCCTCGAGGTTCTTGATCTCATCGCTTGCCGCAATCTCAAGTCCAAGTGCGTGCGCAATTTCAATAATCTTAGTCATTTTTATATTCCTCACTTTGAATTTTTCCAATTAAATCAAAGGCTCCCGCCTTCACAATTTCTACGTTTATAAACTCGCCTGTCTTCACGTTGTCCGCCGCAAAGTGAACGAGCTTATTACTTGCCGTCCTGGCTGAATAGGTGCCAAGCTCAGACTTCTTTGAGATAGCATCAACAAGCACCCGTTCTACCCTGCCAACGTATGATAGGTTGCACTCGTAGGATATTTCATTCTGCATTTTAAGCAAGCGTTCCATACGCTCGTCAACAACATCGGCGGGTGGCATATTATACATCTTCGCCGCAGGAGTACCCTCACGCGGTGAGAAGCGGAAGGAATACACAAGGTCAAACCTAGCCCGCCTTAATACGTCAAGAGTATCCAGGAAGTCGCTCTCATCTTCCCCCGGAAATCCGACTATAACGTCGGTAGAAAGCGCTATTTGCGGAACAGCAGCCCGAAGCTTGTCAACAATATCAAGGAAACTCTCCTTAGTGTATTTACGGTTCATCGCCTTCAAAATACGGTTGCTTCCCGATTGAAGCGGCAGATGAAAATACGGCGCCACCTTACTTGTATACTTTCCCATAACCTCAATCAAGCGGTCTGATACGTCCTTGGGGTTGCTAGTCATAAAGCGTATAAGGAAATCTCCTTCGAGGCTTGCTATGCGCTCTACAAGTGTGGCAAAATCCACGTCGGATTTATATGAGTTGACGTTTTGTCCTAAGAGGGTTATCTCCTTTACGCCGTCATCTATCAGCTCCTTACATTCCTCAATAACCGCCGCACTATCCCTGCTTCGCTCTCTGCCTCTTGTGTAAGGGACTATGCAATAGGAGCAAAAATTATTGCAGCCGTACATAATCGAAACCCAAGCACGGTGAGCATTCATGCGCTGTATCGGTGCGCCCTCAAATATCTCCCCCGTATCCATACCGAGAATGAAGCTTCTGCGATTATCCTCGAGCTTTGCAAGAATTGCCTCGGGGAGCCTATGGAGCATATTCGGCTCAAGGGTGAAGGATACGTAATGAAATTTTGTCTTAAGCAGCTCAACTATATGAGGCTCGGACGCCATACAGCCGATAACGCATACTATCAGCTCGGGATTTTTTGCCTTGACAGCCTTAAAATTGCCCAGCACGGAGAGTGCCTTGTCCTCCGCGTGAGCCCTTATGGCACAGGTGTTGACAACAATTATGTCGGCATCAGAATAGTCCTCTGCTATAGTATACCCCATATCGGTGAGCATACCTCGTACACGCTCGCTGTCGGCTTCATTTTGCTGACAGCCAAACGTCATAACAAATGCTGTTCGCTCTTTCCCGTAATTCAGCTCGCGAATCCTCGCTATCTCGGGTAAAAGCACTTTATAATCAACCATATTACTCCTGTTAATTCAGAGAAAATATCTTTCAAGTCGGGATGCCGAGAGACCTGCATAGTCATATATATCGCAAATCTCGTCCGGGATCAAAAAATTATCGTCGATAGCCGCAATTTCAAATCTGCACGCGCTGAGCGCTCCGCGCTCCGCCAGCATAGCCAAAACGGTAGCTGCGGCTCCGCCGTTTTTAATTCCCTCCTCCACGTAGACAACGTGCCTGCCATGAATGATACCCGAGAGGTAATCAACAAGCGGCTCATATGGCTTGATCCGTTCGGCGAGAATCACGCCGCATTCTATACCGGACGCAGCAAGCTCGTCGGCGGCAGCCAAAACGCGTTCCGTCTCTTTTCCATAGGTTACGAAAATATTTTTCGGCACCTCTTTCGGATCGAAGCTGCATTTAATCGAAAGCTGATCACCCGATATAATTGGCGTGAATCTACCATCAAAATCCTCCGTGGCCGAGGCGTTAGGATAGCGTATAGCGATAGGATGCATACAATCCTTTGCATATCCTACAGCCGCGCGAAGCGCCTTGTACGTAGCGGGAGATATTATCTCCATTCCGGGGATATGCGAAAGGAAGGAAACGTCGAATATGCCATGGTGGGTTGCACCGTCCGCTACCGAAATGCCCGCCCTGTCAACAAGCAGCTTAACAGGCAGAGCTTGAAGCGCAATGTCATGTATAATATTATCGTATCCGCGCTGAAGGAAGGTTGAATATATTGCCGTAAAAGGCTTATAACCGTTTGCTGCAAGCCCTGCTGAAAACGTGAGAGCATGCTCCTCGGCTATTCCAACGTCAAAATACCTATCGGGGTGGCGCTTTTCAAAGTCGGCAAGTCCCGTACCAACGCCCATAGCCGCCGTAATTGCGGCAACCTTACTATCCTCGTCTGCAAGAGAAATCAGCTCCTCGACGGCTATGCTGTGGAAGGAATCACTCTGGACAGAGGTTGAGATGCTGTGAAACGTCTCGGGGGAGCGCTCCGCCTCCTCTAAGCCCTTACCCTTCTGTGTTTTCAAATGCACGAAGACACATTTTCCAAGCTTTCTCGCCTTTAAGAGCGCTCGTTCTACCTTCTTATAATCATTTCCGTCTATTGGACCGAGGTAATAAAAGCCTAGATCCTCGAAATAGCTGGGCTTGAAAACAAGTCGCTTTATCGCATTTTTCACCCAGGATAGCGCCGCCCTGAGCGGCTTTCCGATGAGCGGTATATGCGATAGGATTGAGTCGGTTTTATTCTTAATACCAATATATCCACTCGAGCTTCTGACCGAGGAAAGATATGATGCAAATACACCCTGATTTAAGGATATAGACATACCGTTCTCGTTAATTATGACAATTAGCTTAAGATCGGGCTTACAGTTGTTGATTGCCTCGTGTATCATTCCACCGGTATACGCTCCGTCGCCAAGAACGCAAACCGTGTAATTGTCGCGCCCCGCCAGCTTATCCCCCTCGGCATATCCGAGCGCTGCAGATAAAGAGGTGGAGCTGTGCCCTGCACCAAATGCATCGTGCTTGCTCTCTCTCATCGAGGTGAAGCCCGAAAGCCCCCCCGGGATGCGCAATTCATCAAATCGGTCTTTTCTACCGGTGATAATCTTGTGAACGTAAGATTGATGCCCGACGTCAAAGATTATATGGTCTGTCGGCGAATCGAAAACACGATGTATGGCTACCGACAGCTCGGTAACGCCGAGATTTGAGGCGAGGTGACCACCGCGCTCTCCAACCTTCTCCACAAGGAAGCTCCTCGCCTCACGGCAAAGACAGTCTATTTCTTCGTATGAGAGCGATTTCAAGTCGCTCGGCGAATTAATTTTATCAAGGTACTGATACTTCATATCTCTTCCCTTCCTTCACAGGAGGTAGGCGATTTTCCGAGAACCTTGACGTACGCTCTATAGAATGAAGAATAGTCACCGAAGCCAACGCGATAAGCCGCGCCTGCAGCCGTTTCACCCGAATCTATAAGTCGCTTGGCATACATAACACGCTTTTGGTTAATATAACCGTGAACTGAGATACCGTTGTGCTTTTTGAAAGCGCGACAAAGGTGATACTTGCTGACAAAGAAGCGCCTTGCAAGCGTGTCAAGGCTCATATTTCTATGTATATTCTCATTGAGATATCTGATAACCTTTGCCCCAAGCTCATCCTCGCGGTAAATCATGCCCTCGCCGTGACACGCAGATAAGAAAAGTATTATCTCGGACAAAAGCATAGACATATATGCATTTTTCTCGCTCTCGGGGAATTTCGCGGCTATCTCGAACCTGTCAAATACGCTGAACAGTTCTGTAGGCAGTGTTCCCGAGGAATAGTACTTTCCTCCCGAGTCCTCCTCGGTACGCATTATCGCATTAAAGCGCTCGAGAGTATCTCCGGAAAGGAGCGATGGCGAAAACTTCAACACGTAACGCTCGTAGGGCAGATCTTTATCAACAAGAACGTAATGATATTGAAGCGGCTTGATAATCATCAGTGTAACCGGCTTGATATCAAACGATGCGCCCTCAACCACATACTTACCCTCGCCCGATATAACGAAAAGAATTTCATAAGCATCATGACAGTGTGCCGCATCCAGCTCGGATGGCGCACTTTTATCGTATCCGTAGGTATACTCAAGCCCTTTGGCAATAACCTCGATGTGCTTAGACATTTCCTCGCTCCTTTCGTCATTTTACGGGCGCGGGCAGGCAGAAGCGCGCGCATATTTTATGTATCCAAAATGTATTATAACACGCTCGAGCAATATTTGCAATACTTTTCGCAACGGTAACAATGACTTTTTTTGAATTGTATATTGATTGCCGGAATAAAATATGATAAAATATTTTCAGATGTGTAATACGGCAAACGTGCTTCAACAATTAAACAGCACACGCCAACGTCACGTAAAACCACAAAAAGGAGAATCCAAAATGAATTTACCCTTTGAAATTGATCTTAGCGGCAAGGTTGCCGTTGTTACCGGTGCGGGCGGAATACTCTGCTCCGATTTTGCAAAGGTTATAGCGAGCTGCGGTGCTAAGGTTGCATTACTTGACATCAACCTTGATGCTGCCGAGGCTTACGCGAAGGAGATCCGCGATGCAGGCGGAGTTGCAATCGCTGTCAAGGCGAACTGCCTTGAGAAGGCGAGCCTCGAGGAAGCGCGAGAGACCGTTTGCCGCGAGCTTGGTCCCTGCGATATACTAATTAACGGTGCGGGCGGAAACAACCCCAGAGCTACCACCGACAACGAGTATTTCGATGCCGCTACCATCGGCAATCCCGACATTAAGGACTTCTTCGACCTCACTCCCGAGGGCTTCAAGTTCGTTCTCGACCTTAACGTAACCGCTGCATTCCTTACAACGCAGGTATTTGCGCTTGATATGGCTAAGTCCGGCACCGGCGGTAACATCATTAACATTTCCTCGATGAATGCATTCAGACCCCTTACCAAGATTCCCGCGTACAGCGCTGCTAAGTCCGGTGTATCCAATCTTACTCAGTGGCTCGCCGTTCATTTCGCGAATGCCGGCATTCGCGTTAACGCAATCGCGCCCGGCTTCTTCGTAACCAATCAGAACCGCGCGCTGCTCTTCCATGAGGACGGCACTCCCACGCCCAGAACAGACAAGATTCTTCGCGGTACTCCCATGAATCGCTTTGGCGAGTCCGAGGAGCTTATCGGTGGTCTGCTCTTCTTCCTTAACGATGTAGCATCAGGCTTCATCACCGGCGTCGTTCTTCCTATTGACGGCGGCTTCTCCGCATATTCGGGAGTTTAATAAACGATTAAAAAGCGCAAAGCAATTCGCTTTGCGCTTTTTATTATACCAATGAGGCAATTTTACAACGCCTCATTGGTATCTTTTTGCAAACTTTTAGTTACTTAATCATCAAAAAGAGGCTATACCAACTCTTCCTCCGCCTTCGGCTCAACGAGGACAGTTAGCTTAACAACGCGCTCCTCCTCCATCTCCGCCACTATAACGAATATATTCTCATAGCGGAAGCTGTCACCGACGTTCGGATCGGAGTTCAGCATCTCAACAGCCCAACCGCCCATGGTGGAATACTCGCAGCTGAAGTCCTCGGGCTTCACGAACCCGACCTCCTCGAAGAAGTCATCAATATCCATATCCGAGTTAACCTCATAGGTGTTCTCACCGGTGGCAACGCACTGAGTAACTATAACGTCGGTATCGTCCCAGATATCACCGACAAGCTCCTCAAGAATATCCTCCATCGTAACAACACCGAGCGTGCCGCCGAACTCATCGATAACTATTGCAAGATGCATCTGCGCCTCACGGAGCTTTGCGAGTGCCGCAGGGAGCTTCATAGTCTTATGAAGCCTGCAGGGCTTCATCATAAGCGAGCGCAAATCGGGAGATTTTTCATTAAGCGCAGCTTTGTAATACCTCGACAGAGAGAGCACACCGATAATATTATCTATGCTGTTTTCATACACGGGTATCCTCGAATACTGTGCCGTATCGGATAGAAGGACCGCTATCTCGTTTTCATCATCGTCGATATCAATCGCGGTCATATCTATCCTCGGAGTCATTATTCTCTCTATTGTGGTGTCTCTAAATTCGAGAGTAGACTGAAGAAGATCGCCCTGCTCCTCATTAATAAGACCCTCTTCCTCGATGGTATCAATAATGGTTACAAGCTCTTCCTCAGTAACGGTAGGATCATCACTCTTATGATCTTTACCCCATATTTTACGAAGCACGAACAGAAGTGCCATGACTATAAATACAAAGGGGCTAAGGATTATAGTGAGAATTTTTGTAGGTATAGCAACGATTCTTACAACTATATCGGCGTTCTGCTTTGCTAGAACCTTTGGAACTATCTCGCCGAATATAAGAATAACTATGGTTATTAAGATAGTTGTGATAGTCGATGCGAGCGCTACGTTATCCTTGAAAAGATTCATGATAATGAGCGTCGAGCAGGTAGAAACCGCTATGTTAGCAAGATTGTTACCGATAAGAATGGCAGAAAGAGCCGTAGTAAACTTCTCACTAATAGCAAATGCAATCTTTGCGGTAGTGCTACCGCCCTCCGCCGCGCGGCGCAGGCGCATCTTATTCGAGGTGTTAAATGCTATCTCCGATGCTGAGAAATACGCAGAAAGCATAATCATCACAAGGATAACTACATATGCCCACCACATTTTTGCAAAATGCTCTGCGAAGGTCATGCTTTCACCTCCTCACCGAGGTCATCCGCTTTTCTTGCGGAAAGCTCCTCCTCGTCGAGAATGTGTACTATAACCTCGGTAAGGCGGCCGCTCTCGACCGTCTTGGTAGTAATCTCAAGGTTTTCGTATAAGAAGGAATCGTCGTCCTCGCCGGGTATTCTGCCAAGCGTTTCGAGTATAAGGGAGAGCAAGGGCTTTGTCGCAATTCCGCGAGATGCCTTTCCAAGTCCCATTCTGTCGTATACCTCGCCGACAACCATATGGGTGTTAACCATGTACTTGTTTCCGCCGAGCGCCTGAAAATTGCTGTCGACAATATCCTCCTCGTCGAATATCTCGCCTACAAGTTCCTCAAGAATATCCTCGAGCGTAACAAGGCCCAGCACCTTTTTCTTCTCGTCCTGAACAATAGCCATCTGAAGCTTATGCTGTCGCATATGCGTAAGAAGCTTGTCGATTTTCGTGTTCTCACGAACTATGTATGGCGCGGTCATAACCGAGCGCACCTCAATTCTCGGGTTTCTCCTGTATTCCTTAAGGAAGGTACGGACGCGCAGAATGCCGATAACGCGATCGGAATTCGCCGCCTTTACGGGAAGACGGGAATGTACGGTATTTGTAATAAACTCAAGCACCTGCTTATTAGTCCAGTTCACGGCGATGCAGTTCATATCCTTTTCCATCGTCATGATATCCTCTACCGTGGTCTTGGTAAACTCGATAGCGGATATAAGCATATCACCCTGCTCCTCGTCAACAACGCCCTCTTCCTCAGCCGTTTCTATTATCTCAGCAAGCTCATCCTCGGTAATGGACGGCTCTGCCTCCTTCGAGGAGAACATCTCAGACGCCTTCCTTGAGATAAGATTGAAGAATGCGGCAAACGGAGAAAGTATCTTCATCAGGAAACGCAGTGTTCCTTGGAAAAACAGCGAAACAGTCTCACTTCTGTCATTGGCCATACTCTTTGGTATCATCTCGCTGAAAAGGAAGATGATAACGGTACTGAGCACCGAGCAAATCATCGAAAAGGCGAAAGAATCAAGGAACTCTTCGCTCTGACCAAAAGCATCTCTAAAGATATCGGTACACAGAATGGTGAATACGGCAGCACCTGCAATTTTAGTAACGTTGTTACCTATCAGCAGCGTTGTAAGCGCCTTGTCAAACTTGCCAAGAATGTACATAACTCCCTTAGCACTCTTGTTACCATCATCTGCCATAGCCTTGATCTTAATTTTGTTGACCGCTGAAAACGAGCTTTCAGTAGCCGCGAAGTATGCTCCGCCGATGACACAAATAATAAAAATTATCCACAAAGGTATACTGTCACTACCCACGGAAAATCATCAACTCCTTACCTGTTTATTACTTGAGTGTATGAACACTTCTATTATTTTACTACATTTTATCTGATATGTCAATACATGACACACAATACGAAGAATACGAGCAATACGATCGTGATTTATATTAAAACGTTAACTTTTCGCACCGCATTGACTTTCGGGAGATAAAGTTGTATAATTGAAGCATAAATACTAGGACACTTAGAGGGGTTTTATAATGTCTTTATCCTATCTTTTTGAGAACTTTTTCACACACAAGGACTTCCTTCCACCCGCATTTGAACTGTGGGGCACCATTTTTACTCCGCTGCACTTCATATTTGCTATATTCTGGCTTACTCTCGTTATCTTCTTCGGAATATACGTAGGCAAAAGTAGCGCGAAAACGATTAAAATCGTCTTTTTTGTCCTCTGGGTCTTTCTCGTTCTGCTCGAAATCGGCAAGATGATATGGGAATCCTGTGCCGGCGACGGCATAAAATTTGAGTGGGGTGGCGTACTACCACTATACCCGTGTAGCATTTTCATGTATGCAATGCCACTTGTAATATGGGGAAAGGGCTTGTGGAAGCGCGCCGGATGCGGCTACGTATGTACGCTTGGATTTCTCGGAGGCGCCATCAACTTTATATACCCCGCGACCGTACTCGGAAACTACTCTGCTCTATCCTTTGCCGGATTCCAGATATTCATTTATCACGGCGCGCTGGTCTTCTGTATGATGGTTATGCTTATATCCGGATATCACAGCTATCGCGGCGTTACTAAATGGTACGAAATGTTCGTTCCCATGATCCCATTCCTGGTTGTATCGATCTTCGCAAATATAGTCAACTTCTCCCCCATTCACTCCGACTATATGTTCTTCAGGCTTTCCTCCTTCTTCTTCGCACCGATAGGAGCGGCACTTCCGACGCCTGTATGTGTAATAATCGTATATATGCTCTACACGATCATTCATACGGTTCCGTATTTACCATCTTAGATATCAAATAAG
>CAYZZJ010000003.1:0-7534 GCA_964482885.1 uncultured Ruminococcus sp.
CAACTCGGTGGCGATGCGAAGGAATATTTGTAGGGCGGGGGCTTGCTCCCGCCGAGCTTATGTTTAGATTTCATATAGGCTAGGATTCACCCATGGTAACTGAGACCGTTTTCGACCGACCACCGGATTTAGCGGCGGGAGCAAGCCCCCGCCCTACGGTATAATACAAAGCTCCGCTCGCTTAATTTTGCATTCACTTACAGCCTTCCAAAAGGGGAAGGTTGAACGCCGCTTCGCTACTCGCAAGAGAAAGCTTAGGAAAAAAGCAACCCCCGCACCGAGGTGCGGGGGTGTTGAATTATTATGGTATATATAGACTTGTTAGACTATTAAACAACAGCCTTATATACAACCTCGATAGCAGTAACGCGAACCTGCTTTCCATTGGCGCCATTCTTTGCAGACGTAAGAACTACAGAATTGCCGGATACAGCAGTAGTGGTGTTACAAATGTCAACAGTGGTTCCGTCTACGTAAAGGAACGCATAGGTTCCGGTTACGGTAGAAACCTTAACGGAAACAAGCTCGTATCCTTCGGGAACAGTGATGGTAATGGTTCCTGCGGGGCTATCGGTAGCATAAATACGGATGTGGTTATTTTCGTATGCTTTTCCGGTGTTGCTTCCGCCGTTGATCTTTACGGTTACATTATCATCAAGAGTGAAGGTCTGCTTAGTTGTAGAGCTGGTCCAACCGTTAGCGGTGATAAGCTCTTCCATGGTCTTGCTTGCAGTGATGGTAGCAACACCTTCTTCTGCGCCGCATGTGCACTTACCGTCAACGTATTCGTGGTCAGCAAGCTCGCCGGTGGTAGCACCGCAAACCTTACAGGTTGCAAGAGTAGTACAGGTAGCCTCGGTGTACTCGGAGCAAACGTGTTCCTCAACCATCACGAAGGTACAGCCGGCGGCAAGCTGATTGACGCCGTAGTAAGGAGTGATAGCGCCGGTTACAGTGATCTTATCGCCAACACCAACGTTGCCAGTAAGTCTGTAAGCAAGAATAGTGCCGGTCTCATCGGCGATGTATACGCTGATGTTTCCGTAATAGCTATCGTATGCCTGATAAATGCTGGAAACAGTACCTGTGATAACAACGTTAACACCCTCTGCATAGGTAAGAGCATCAGCAACGGTAGCTACGTGGTTACCTGCCTCGATAGTTGAGCAAACGGTACATACGTGCTTGACATAGTTATGCTCTCCGGTAGCTGCAACAGTCTCCTGTGCAACGATAACCTCGTCACATACCTCACAGTGAGAGCCTGCGGTAAGGCCGTCCTCAGAGCAGGTAGCGTCAACCGCTGCATCCTCAACCTCGGTGTGGCCGAGTGCGTCGATAGGCTCCTGAGCTACGATGGTCTCGCCGCATACGGAGCAGTGAGAGCCTGCGGTAAGACCGGGCTCGGTGCAGGTAGCCTCAACTGCTGCATCCTCTACAACAGTGTGCTCGTGGTCTGCGAGGTAGTAAACAGTTAAAGAGTGAATATAAAGGTAGTTGAACGTGGTAAACCGGAACTCTGCTACAGGCTCATCAAAGATAAATGTATAGTAGGTATGACCGTTTTCCACTATAGAATATGTGAAATCTACATTGCGACCTGTTAAGCCCGCCTCGCTCGCAAGCAGCCCGTTGAGGGTGGTCATACCTTTTGCATAATAATTATCTGCAGTAACGAGCCCGGGGAAACGCCAAACTATGCCCGTCATCATCTTGCCACCAGCGGTAATGGTAGCAGTATCTTTACCATCAATACGTATAACTTGCGCCCCGGCTGCATCACGAACCGCTCCGTCAGAACCGGCAGTGATCGTCAAAGCGATACCATTAGCAGTATATACAGCCTCAGTTGGATTGTCCGCATCGAAATCATCTGTACGGTAGTTACCCACTCCATTGATCAATGCACTCTTTTCGGTCAGCCAGCATGCGGAGCAATGCTTAGGAACATCATCGGTAGCATCTACCCAGCTGTGTCCAAGAGGATCAACAAGGCTGCTCTCGTCGATGTAGCTGTCGCCGCATACGCAAGCGTAGGAGGTGTAGCCCTGCTCGGTGCAGTTAGCAGCAACCTCGGTCGCTACGTGCTCATGCTCGTGGGTGTCGTTGTTAACCTCGAGAGCGGTCTCGTCTGCGAAGGTGATAACGACGTAGATTCCGCCGTAAGCAGGAGTAACGGTAACGGAGGTGATCTCGCGGAGGTTAACGGTTTCGTTCATATTAGTGAGAGTGAGAACGTAAACGCCATCAACAAGAGTCATCGTGTAGGTGTAAGAATCGCCGAGATCATCGGTATTCCAGATTCTGATATAGGGAGTTCCGTCCCACATAGAGTTGAACTGAACGCCATAGCTGGTCTCGGTTGCAGCGATGTAAGCATCGATGGTGACGTTACCACAAACGGAGCAGGTGATAATGCTATAGTTTGAGCTGTACTCATTTACGTGGTACCAGGAGCTAGCCTCCTCCTCGTAAACCTGCTCATCGCCACAAACGGAGCAAACCTCCTTGCGGTAGCCTGCGCTCTGGCAGGTGGGCTCAACGAGAGTCTCGTAATCAACTACGTAACTGTGCCAACCGTAGACGGTATGATCAATCGCACCCGACTGCTGGTCGCCGCAGAGAGAACAGGTCTTCTCGCTCCAACCGTCCTCAAGACAGGTAGGTGCCTTGTAGGTGTCATAATTGGTTACGTAATCGTGAGCGGTAGGATCGATCTCGGAGGCCTGGGTATACTCATCGTAGCAAAGCTCGCACTGATATACGTCAATGCCGCCTGCAACACAGGTAGCATAAACCTTATCGGGATGCCACCACATTACAAGTGAGTATACGTGCTCGCACTCGGTGGTGTCACCGCCCTCGTCGCCGCCGGCTACGCCTGCGGTAAAGGTAAGGTCAACGGTAACGCCTTCCTCTGCATCCCAGACACCCAGGCCGATAACGTAAGTCGTATCAGCCGTTACAGCGTAAGTGAAGGTTTGCGCAAGAGATCCACCCTCGTTGCTATAGCTTCCGCCGGAGAGGTAGAACCATGCATTAGTGTTGGAGTAGGTTACGGTAAGAGTACCGTCCTCAGCAACAGTGAAGGTGTACCAGGTCATGTAGACTGCGTCACTGCATGTTGCAAGACCGGTTGCGGGAAGAGTAACCTCATAAGGAGTATCCTCACTGCCGTCGGGCTCGGTGGTATCGCCGCCGCCCGCGCCGCCGTCAGCTACTACGGAAACGTTCATAGTGAAGGTGCCCGCGCCACTGAAGGGAACAACCTTAACGGTGTAAGTGCCTGCAGCAAGAGATACCTGAGCACGACCAAGCTGCACGCCGTTAGCATCGAATACGATTGCAAGAAGATCGTTAGAGCTGAAGGTGTAAGTACCTGCAACCTCTGCAACGAAGGTGTAGTCAACTCCGTCAGCAGTCTGATCCTCACCGATAACGACGGTGTTAGCACCGAGAACAAGCTCGGTCCCGTTTGCAGGATCGTCGCCGCCCTCGTCACCGCCGCCCTCGGCAAGAGTGAGAGTATAGGTAGTGCCGTTGTCAAGCATGCCGGTGAGAACGCCGTCGGTAACGGTGAACTCAAAGCCTGCTACGTCGGAAATTACGGGAACACCGTCAACGACAGTATACGCGTAGACGTTGCTCATTTCCATACCGGTCATAGGATGAACGTAGGAAATAGTAACAGTCTCTGCGTCGATAACAACAGTCTTGGTTCCACCCCAATCGTCAGTCGCAGTATATGTGCCGGTAAAGTCAACGGGCTCCTCTGCGGGAGCTGCCTCCCAAGCTGCGCTGACGGTGGTGTAATCGCCGTCAGCGATAACGGTAATTACTACCTTATCGCCTGCAGCAAGAGGAAGCTCAACGCTGCTGCTGAGTGCAAGAGCGTTAGCTGCACCACCGTTTATAGCGTAGGTAATCTGAACGTTGCCGCCCATGATAGATGCGCCGGTGGTAAGAGTAAGAGTACCTGCCTCGGTTGCAGTGTATGCAAAGGTTACGTCCTCTGCGTTTACACCGTTATTGCCGATAACAAGCTCGGTCTCGGTTGTCTCGGGCTGTGCCTGTACCTCAGTAAAGCTCCAGTAGATAGTGCCTGCCGCGCCGTCTGCGGTGCTAACCTTGATGAACAGGGTCTTACCTGCGGCCATTTCGATCTGACCGTCGCCGAACTCGGGCTGGTAGATCTGGTCGCAGAGCATGAAGCTGTAGGTTCCGAACTCGAACCAGTAATTTCCGATTGCGGAGATCTTGTAGTTACCGCCGTTCTCGGATACGAATGCGTAATATACCTCATCGCCCTCAGATACCTCGGTAACGATATCACCAAGGTCGGTGATGATGTAAGGATCGTTCTGTACACCTGTGCCGGTGATGCCGGGCTCAACGCCTGCAGCTGCAATCTCAACGGAGAAGTCAATCGCCTGTGCATCTCCGCTATAAGATCCGATTGCGACGTAGAGAGTAGCTCCGCCAGCAACGGTGATCGTTGCGGGATTGCCGGGTGCGCCGGGAGTAAGAATAGTATCAAGGAAGCTGATATCGCCAACACCGTACATTACGTAGTAGTCGGATCCATCAATGGTAAGGGTTACTATCATCTCAGCACCGGTGTTATTGGTGTAAGCGTAGAAAATGCTGTTTAACCCCTCAACCTCGTCGGTGGTATAGTCGCCAGACTCAGTGATCACGTAGGGATCGCCGGTGGTACCTGAGCCCTCAAGGCCGCCGACAACGTCGCCGCCCTCACCCATGATAGCTATGGAGAACTCATTAGCTACTGCCTCTTGGTTATAAGAGCCGATAGCGATGTAAAGGGTGGAGTCTGCGGTAAGAGTGATGCTCGCGGCGGATACACCGGGAGCAAGAATGTTACTGAGGTAATCGAAGCCTACAACACCGTAGCAAACGTAATAGTTGTCACCAAGCATGGTGAGCGTCACGGTCATATCAGCAGCAGTGGTGTTGTTAAGAACGTAGTATGCGTAATCGAGTCCGCTAACCTCGTCTGCGGTGTAGTTGCCCGCGCCGGTAATAACGTAAGGATCAGCGGTGGTACCGGAGCCCTCAAGGCCTGCGGGACCATCAGGGTTCTCAGGATCCTCGGGAGTCTCAGCCTCGCCTGCGTAGTAGAACTCAACGGTAAGCTCCTGGCCTGCAACAGCTGCATCCCAGCCATAGAGTCTGTAGGTTACGGTCTCGCCCTCTGCGAGTACAAGCTCAACAGGGAACGCGGTGTACTTGGTCCATTCGTTCTCTCCGTTGGGAGTGTAAATCTGGAACCAGGTGGAAGCATCCTTACCAACAACGTTTATCAAGTATTTACCTGCAACAGTAGCAGTAAATACGTACTGCGCAGACGGTTCAAAGTAACCGGGGGTTGCGATAGTTTCGCTACCAACAAGCTCGCCGTCAATCTCAACGGCAGCAGCCTCCTCAAATGCAAGAGAGAAGTCAATCGAGCTTACGGTCTCCCAATCACCGGTAATCTCAAGGAGATACTTTGTTCCTTCCACTACGTTGAAGGCTGCACCGCTTGCTACTTCCTCGTAGTCAACTCTGATGGTGATACCCTCGTAGGTGAAGGTGATGGTTCCGTTAGCAGATGCGGTGTACGTGAAGTATACTGCCCAACCAGAGGGAACGGGCGCGGTATTCTCGCCCTCAACTGCCTCGTAAGGGTTATCATAAGTACCGGGATAGCTCTCAAAGCCGGTGGAGAATACAATATTCTCTGCGCCAAGGCTGTAAGACTGAACTGCAAGATAGATAACGTCGCCTGCAGCAACCTCGATCCTTGTCTCGGCATCGGTAATCGTTACGTACTCACCGCCGTTAACACTGTATTTAGCGTTAACCCTGCTGGTGAAGGTGAAGATATAATAGCCACCGTCATAGACGTTAGCCTTATACCACACGAACTTCTCGGTGTCGTTGCCGCCGGGATACTCGCAGGTATATTCCGAACCTATGTAAAGCGTGCCGGGTCTTGCGTAATCACCCTCTGCCGCATAGGGTGCGGTGGTGAATGTGTAGGAGTGCTCAACCGTCGCCTCGTCGTAGGTGTAGAGGTTAATATTTACGGTCTCGCCTGCCTTAGCGTAGATATATAAGGTACCGCTAGTCCAATCCAAAACGTAGTCGGACGTATAACTAGGATCACACGCGTTTCCTGTCGAACTGCTGATCATGATAGTGCAGTCCTCGGCAACGGTGTATACGTAGTAGACGTCGTGCAGACCTACGTGAACGATGCCCTCGGTAGGAAGAGTATCGAGGACGATAGGATTGTCGAGGGAGCTGCCGGGCTCGGCATCGCCGCCTTCGCCGCCGCCCTGACCCTCGGTAAGGGTGTACTCGTTATAGTTGTAAACAGCGCCGGTTACTTCACCGTCGGTGAGGGTAAGCACTGCCTCGGGTGCGGCAACTACTGCGTTCTCGGAATTGTAGAGTACCACAGCGCCGTCGACTATTTCGTAGGTATAGGTGGAGGCGATCTCGCCCATCATGCCGGTAGCGGTAAATACTACGGTATCATTGCCAACGACAACGGTAAGGGTAGTAGCCATCATACCCGAGCCATAGGTGCCGGTGTAGGTACCGGTGATGTCGACAGCAGCATCGCCGTTGCCGCCGCCCTCACCGGGAGTGGTAAGAGCGCATTCATAGCCGTTCCAAACGAAGCCGGTAACGTTGCCATCAACGTCAAAGAGGATATCGGCAAGGCTATCACTCATCACACCGTAAGGACCGGTAATAACAGCCTCGTTATCGGTAATGGTGAAGGAGTATTCCGCGCCGTTTGCGGTCAT
Organism: uncultured Ruminococcus sp.; assembly: GCA_964482885.1. Lineage (GTDB taxonomy): Bacteria > Bacillota > Clostridia > Oscillospirales > CAG-272 > UBA1740. The sequence goes on from CAYZZJ010000003.1 coordinate 6,819, forward strand.
AGTACCGTCAGCGTTCAGAATCATCTCATAAAGAGTTGCGCTGCCCATAGCACCGGGAACGTTGATGTAGTAGGTACCTGCTATGGTCGCGGGGGTAACTACGGGAGCCTCATATTTCTCAGCGGTTACGCCGAAGGTAACTGCATCGCCGGTAGAGGAGCCGAAGCTTACAAGGTAGGTAACGCCCTCGGTAAGCTGGAATATAGCCGTGCTAACACCGCCATTCGCCATACCGTCGAGTGTGCTTACGGTCTCATCGTTAACCTTAACCACGAGATAGTAGTCAGTAGTGGTGAAGGTAAGCTTGATATCGCCGGACTCGGCAGCGGTAAAGGTATACCAAACGTCCGCCTGAGCCTCACAGCTGACAGTGGTGGTACCGGGGACGGCGATGGGATAGGGCTTAGCCTCGGTGCCGTTGGGAGTATTGTCAACGGGCTCTGCCTTGCCACATACGCAGGCGCCGTCAACGTAAGCGTGTGCCGCAACGCCGGACTTCTCCTCGGTATGCTCACAGGTAGCTGCGTGCCAGTGGTTGTCGTCGTCGTAGGTCCACTCGGCAGCATAGGTATGCTCGTGGGGAGCTACGGGCTCTGCCTTGCCACATACGCAGAAGCCGTCAACGTACGCGTGTGCCGCAACACCGGACTTCTCGTCGGTATGCTCACAGGTAGCTGCGTGCCAGTGGTTGTCGTCGTCGTAGGTCCACTCGGCAG
>CAYZZJ010000003.1:7634-39428 GCA_964482885.1 uncultured Ruminococcus sp.
GGCAGCATAGGTATGCTCGTGGGGAGCTACGGGCTCTGCCTTGCCACATACGCAGGCGCCGTCAGCGTAAGCGTGTGCCGCAACACCGGACTTCTCGTCGGTGTGCTCACAGGTAGCTGCGTGCCAGTGGTTGTCGTCGTCGTAGGTCCACTCGGCAGCATAGGTATGCTCGTGGGGAGCTACGGGCTCTGCCTTGCCACATACGCAGGCGCCGTCAGCGTAAGCGTGTGCCGCAACACCGGACTTCTCGTCGGTGTGCTCACAGGTAGCTGCGTGCCAGTGGTTGTCGTCGTCATAGGTCCACTCGGCAGAGAAGCTATGTACGTGCTCCTCTTCCTTATCGGGGTTGAAAATACCCCCGATGGTGTCCTTGACCTTATGGTATCCATTGGCCATGCCGAGGTAGATGTCATCACCTACTACGTCTCTGACGGCTGCCTTAACGTCGTCAAAGGAGCAAGAGGTAAGAGCGCCTACAAGCAGCATTACCACAAGGATAAGTGCTAAAAGCTTCCTTTTCATTTTGGAATTCCTCCTAAAAAATTTTTATGTCTTTTGCAATGAAAGGTTGTTTAAGCTCCCATACGGGAGAGTGGAGATGCACCCGCCGCCCGGGCAATCAGTCCATAAACTTAGTCTCGGAATAAACCCATCCGACGGTGAAGGTCCCCTTGGTCGCCGCGCCGAAGTAGATGGTAAAGCTTTGGTTGGCTCGGAGATACTTACCCGTGAGCTCGTACTCGTTGGTGTCGGGATTTAACGCCACCTCACCTGCGATGATATGATCATCCTCGGCGCTGTAGTCTAAAGCTCTGTAATCAATCTCCGGAACTCCGGAGGGATCAATGGTAGCACCGACGCCTATGGGAATGTAGAAGAAGTAATAGCCCTTCTTACCACCCTCGTTCTCGGGCGTGAAGGTATAGAAATCTATATACTCCGTGAGGTAGTTATCGGTAATGGTGATCTCGAAGGTGCCGGTAAACTCAACCGTCTTGGGTCTCTCCTTGATGGTTACGGTAGCGGTCCTCGTGATACCGATAGCCTCGACGGTTACGATATACTCGCCTACAGCGTAATTGAGAAGCTGGATCTCCTGTCCTACTGCTATTGCCTGAAGACCGGTGGTAGCCTGACCGTCTGCGGTGGTGACGGTTATAGTAGGCTTGAAGAATGCGGAGAAGGTCTGCCCGGAGCCGGCAGCACCAATGAAGAATCTGCCCTGCTGGTCACCGATGAGTATCTCGGCAGAGGTAGCAACCTCGGTGCAAGCCTCATCCTCAAAGATGTTGTAATCGGTGGGCATAAACTCGGAGCCGTCATTAAGCTCGATCTCGCCCCTGATTCCCTTGGTTTGGGTAGTGGTGAATACGTACTTATCACCGTATGCGGGATGGGTATAATCAAAGGCTAGGGTCGAGGGCTCGGCATCCTTGATAGTCAGAGTGCTGTTCTCATAAGCGTAGCTGAAGGACTGCTCCTCTCCGCCCGTGGGGGTGAATGTGACGGTATCCGCAGTCACAACGACGTCAAAGCTGTCGTTGCCGTTAGTTGCGGTGTAAACGCCTGCAAATACGGTGCTGCCTGCTTCCTTACGGGTAAGGGCGTAATCCTTGCCGCCGAAGATCATCTTTGTAAGATCACCGCTGCGGATAGTAACGGTGTTGGTCTCGGGATCGTAATCGAGGTCGATATCCTCCTCCCAGGTGCCACTGTTATCTCCTCCGGGATCGTTGGTATAGCAGACGCACTCAATCTCCATAGAGGTGAGGGTGTAATCGTCAGCGTAGACGAACTCAACCGCAACCTCATAGTAGTTGACGTTATAAACAGTGGTATCGTCAGACATATGAGTAGCGTTAACGATAAATACGTTGAAGGAGAAGCTGTACTGATTGTTCTCGGCATCATGCTCGATAACAAGATCGCTCGCAGTCTCAAGCTGAGATGCCTGATAAACGGCGTAGAGGGTAGCCTCAGCGCCACACTCGCTCGAGAGACCGGAGATCGCGTAGAAGTAGCCTGCAAGATCGCCGGGACCGTATGCGGCAGGCATAGCGTCTATGTAAACGCCGTCAACCGTGGTAGCCGAAACGCCGAGGATAGTCTCACCCGTTCCGAAGGGAATCCAGCGGTGGAGAACCTCCTGCTTACCGGTAGGAACACCGTATTTGTCAACCTGATTGGTGGTGCGGAAGGTGTAGGTGCCGTTAGTACCGAGGGAGAAGCCCTGCGTATGCCACGAGTACTGATCGGAGTTCTCGTGGTTGGAGTGGCCGGTGAAGACCTCCTCAACGAGGCCGCCTACAACGTTATCCATTCTCGCGGTGGTAGCAAAAACAACGCTGCCGAGGTCGGTCTCGACAACGGGCTTAACCTCCTTGTCGCAGCCGTCGCAGAAGCCCGCGCCGTCGAGGATATGTACGTGACCGTTACAAACCTCGCAGATGCCGTCGGTGTTATCGTCCTTGTGCAGACCCTCCTCGCCCTTAGCATCGGTGTGCGAGCAGGTCGCATCCTTCCAATGCTTCTCGTCGCCTACAGTCCACTCGGACTTAAAGGTGTGGGTGTGACCGATCTCGTAATCGCAGACGTCACACTTGCCGTTCTCATCAGCGTCAGCGTGCGCACCGAGAGAATCCTTGTTCTCACCATGCTCACAGGTCGTAGCGTGCCAATGGTTAGCAGCATCACTCGACCACGCCTCGCTGAAGGTATGCTCACATTCTCCGCCGCCCATAATGCTCTCGAGCATATCACAGGATGCGAGAGCCATCACGCTGAGCGCGACGAGGAGAAGGAGCGCAAAAATCTTTCTCTTCATGGAAATCCTCCAAAAAATTCGTATCGTACGCGACACCCGAAGGCGCAAAAAACACGCGCACGCATATTCACAAAAACGAATACCTTACGCATCCATTATAGCACAGATTTTCCAAATTTCAATACGTTATTCGATATTTTTTAATAAATTTTTAAGTCGCTCAGAATAATTATGCACAAAATCTACCAAATTCTGCATATTCTGCCGTTTTTTATGAACGTTACGCTATGACACGATTGTGACATAGATGGTGTAACAGGTGTTCCTTAGCGATACCCAACCTCCACGCAAAAAGCCACTCCCGATAACGCGAATTTTCACACACCGACAGCGCAATTCGGAATTAAGAATTCAGGATTCAGAATTAGAAATCAAGGTGCGAAGCGCGGTGGAGAACAAGGTATTACTACCTGTAGGGCGGGGGCTTGCTCCCGCCGCCACATAACCTCTATGCCGCAAGCATCTCGCCATTTGCCCCGGCGAAATTAAGAATTAAGGTACGTAGCGCCGCATTTAACCTTCTCTTGCCGTAGCAACGTCAATCACCTACTTTTTAACCTTCTCTTATCAGAGAAGGTGTCACCTGGCAAATTTGATTTGTCGGGTGACGGATGAGTAGTTACAATGCAAAAAACACCCTCAAAGATATAAACGGAGGATTAAAGGCTATAACCTCACTCTTTAACCCTCTTCCACCAAACCTCATCCACCAAACCTCATCCACCATAAATGGTCCCCCTTCCCCAAAGGGGAAGGTCAAGGGGAGGCGCCGCTTCGCTACCCCAAAGGGTGGAAGGTCAAAAAGAGAGCAAGGATAAAAGCCTTACCCTTGCTCTTCTCTATATAACTTGATAACTTGGCGTAGCCAAACATAACTGCTCTCCGAGCGAGCATCATCACTTGGTGCAGCCAATCACGACTATCTTCACCCTGCGTAGCAGGACTTCATCGCGCAAGCGATTTCTTCCCTCTCTATTCCGCCGTTTCACCCCTAACCTGCGCGCTATGCGCTGGGTTTGGAGTTATGAATTTGGCTCTCGCCAAATGTTATGAGCCTCGTTTCACTCGGCGTTATGATTTTGCTGACGCAAAAGTTATGATATGATTGCCTATCCAAGCTTAACGCGACAAAGTCGCTCATAACTGCACGCCTTAGCGAGCATCATCACTTGACGAAGTCAATCATATCTTGGCTCAGCCAATCATAGCTGCACCGTAGAGGCCTACGGTGCATAGTATCCGCAGGCGAAGAGCCACTGCGACTCCTCGTATGCGTGTATACCCGCCTTCTCTGCCCAGCCGTTGCCGTCGGCAAAGTACCTCTGGGATACCGAGAAGCTCTGCAGAAAATACTTAAGCTCCTCCGTTACGGGTGCTACTCCGTCGGCGTTGCAGATATCGGCATAACCGCCCTTTCCGAGCATCTCGGCAGGACACTTTCTGCAGTCGCACTTGGTGCAGGTCTCCGTGCAGGCATAATGCACCTGCCCCTTAGCCTCCGCCTCAAGTAAGCAGGGACAGTCTGAGGTACAGTAGTAATTGGGCTGTTGGTAAAGCATAAGCTCCCAGCCCTCGATAAACTGCTTATGGTTCTCGTTGCCGTTCACGGTAAGCGCCTTGTTTCCCACCAATTCTATGGTGGTAAACGCCTCGACGAATCTGCACGCCTTGCTTATGTACGCAACAAGCACGGGACCATATCCGCCCGTAGAGGCATACTTCACCTCGTCGTACAGGTGATAAACTCCGTCGCCGCCGTCGGATATCTCCCAGAGCTTATATACGCTCTCGTCGAACACGAACGCACCGGGCTTCTCAACACCGTTTTTATCCTTAAATAGTATCTCCGCGCCCAAAATCTCTCCGCCCGCGAGCGCGTTAAAGGCGTCGAAATCAAAGTGCGAGAGATCCGCCTTCATAGGCACCATTATCTCGGCATCTCGGTCATAATCAAAGCCGCCGTTGCGCTTTATAGCAAAGCTATAATTCACGGGATATACACCGCTCTTGCTCTCGGCACCGACCGAGAAGGTGAAGGAGAGAGAGTTGCCCACGCCGGCAATATTCTCGTCTGCGATTTTTACGGTATGAACGAAATTGTGCGTGAAGCTGCCGATCTCGCCAAACTCGCTGACGCGTATCTCATCGAAATAGCCGGTGAACCTGCTGCCGACGTGCTCGTAGCAAATGGGGTTTACCTCATCGTCGGTTACGCTCACCCAGCTCTCAATGGTGTAGACGCCGTTGTACTGGGGGGAATACTCGAACCAGACGCGCTGCCCCGGCTCTGTGATAGTTACGGAATATATGCCCGTCTCGCTGATCTCTCTGATATCCTCGGCAGCATTTCCGCCTATAACGGGGTTGAGGTCGAACAGCTCTATCTCAATGTTTCTGTTGATATTCGTTGCCTTATGCCCGTTCGGGTCGTAGGCGTAGCCAGAGGGAGTTGAGGACAGAACGACACGGTAGTCACCGTCAAGACCGTCCACCCTCGCTATTCCGTCGTCACCGACAGCGGCGACGAAAATATCATAGCCGTCGCTCCAATATACGTCGAGCGCGGTGGTGGGGATAAAGGGCTGGCCATCCTTTACAAGCGAAACGGTGAAATCGTTCGTAGGGTCATCGTCAAGACCCGGGCGGATAAGCCCGTCCTCGTCCTCATCGGTGTTAAGCGGCGGCTTGTATTCTCCACAGGAGAATAAAAACGAAGCCGTAAGTGCCAGAAGAAGGAGCAGGGCTATAGGTTTTATGCTTTTCATTTTGCCTTTGCTCCCTTCTTAAGCTTGCCGAAGAAGTGTACTACATCCTTCCAGGGCGTCTTTCTGATGAATATGTCGATTACAAGCAGCACCACCGCCGCCACGAGCAGCGGAATGGCAAAGCTGTACTCGTAGGTAGCAACCTCGTTCTTATCTATCTCGAGGTCTACCCTGCCGTCCTTGTAGACCGAGCCGACGCCGCGAAGCAGATTGTAAAGGCTCGCGATATCGTACGCCGCAAAGGCATCGTACTCGGGGTGATAGGACACGTTGAAGTAGGTATCCGCACTAAAGCTGTGCGTTCCGTAGGAATAGGTGATCTTGACCGAGTACTTGCCAAGCTCACGGGTAGCAACCTCGGCGTAATACCTGTTTCGATCGAAGGTCATATTGCCCTCGTCAACCTTCTCTCCGAGATAATAAAGCTCGAAGGTTGCCTTAGCACGGGGGTTAATTTGTGAGGGGAGTATCTCCACCGTTGAAATATCGCCGCCATAGATGAAATTCACGTCGAACGGGCGGTCAATACGCTCCTCGGGGGTGTTGGTATCAAGGACGTTGAGGAAGAACGCAGACTTCTCCGCCGCTCCCCACTCAGAGAGCCAACCTCCGCTAAGAGAGGAGGTAAAGCTCGATATCCTGCCGTTTCCATGGTCGCGGTAGGCATAGAGAGGAACGTCAACCGTGGTTGTCGCGCTCTTCTTATACGGAACGGTAAGGACTGTTGTGGCGTCCGCCTTCGCCTTGCTGTTCACGAAGCCCATAACGTCAGAGAGCGAAATTATACCATTTAGGGTATCATCGCGATAGGTGACGATATTGACGGCACTTCTCTCCTCTATCACGGACTCTGTCAGGTCGTCCGCTATCGTAGCGAAGACAAGCTCGGATATATCCGTGCCGCTTGCAACGTGGTAGTAGTCACCGCCCCCCGCCGCCGCAATCTCGGGCAACATATTGTCGGAGTCGGGAGAGCTGCCGTTACGCAGCTCGATGCCGATTGTCGATACGGTGATATTCGCTTCCTCGAGCATTCTTCTTGCAAGCTCTACCGAGTCCTCGTTCTCGTGGGAATAGGACTTACCGTCGCTTATTATCATGACCTGGCTCTCGCCGAACGGCAGATCCTTCGTGTGAACAAACGCCTGCTCAAGCGCCGCACCGATAAGCGTACCCTGGTAGGGCTGGGCATCGCGAATTTCTTTATAGATCCACTCGCGGTAGGTCATACCCTCGGTTGCGCCCTCGAAGGTGACGATATCGCCGAGCTTCATCGGCTTCCAGCCCTCCTCGAGCAGCACCTTGCCTGCGAAGGGCAGGTATATCAGGCTGTCGTCGTCGCTGAGCATGGATACAAGCTTGGTTGCCGCGTCCTTAGCCACGGTGAGCTTGTTCATCTCATACATACTTCTCGATACATCGAGGATAATGGTGTACAGCTTTTCGTCCTTGTTGGCATTGCCGAAGCTGATGGGCAAAAGCTCTTCGAGCTTTTCAAAGTTCTCATCGTCCTTATTCTGCATCTCGAGGTTACCGAGCGTTATAAGGCTCTTTCCGAACTGCGAAACAACCACGTCGACCGAGTCGATAAACGCACCGATATTGTCGATTTCCCTGATATCGACGTTCGAGAGTATGATCTCGTCGTATACCGACAGCTCCTCGACGGTGTAGGGGATTTTTTTCTGCCCGACGACCATGGGAGTGACGTCGGCGTGCGCTCCGTAGATCGACATGACGGCTATCGCATCCATCTCATCCCCGGTCACTAAAAGGACCTTTCTCTTGCCCTCGACGGACTGAGTAATGATGTATACGTTGTTTTCCTCCGAGGTATCCTCCGATGCGCTAAGCACAATCTTATAATCGAAAACGCCCGCCGTGTCGGTAGGAAGATTGAAGGTAACTACGTTAAGACCTGCCGCGGCACGGGTTGCCGAGGTATCAATCTTGGTATATTCGCTCTCGCCGTCCGTCTTGGAATAGAGATCGAGTATCACATCGCTGTCAGAGCCCGCTTCAACGAGGACCTTTAGCTCGGATTTGTGGTTAAGATAGGTGGCACCCGTGTAAAGCGCATCGGAGATCTGCACCTCCTTAGCACCGTCACCGAGGTTGGAGTCAACGTAGACGGCATCGAGCTTTATCTTCTTCGCCTTAAGCCTCTCAACCGCCGAGGTAACGCTGCCCTCGGACGCGGTGTCGCAGCCGTCTGTGATGAGGATAATTCTCTTAAGCTCGCCCTCGCTGAAATAAGTTGAGGTTTCATCAAGTGCGCCGGCTATATCCGTACCGCTATCGTCAACAACCGCCTCTCGCACGCTTCTTATCTCCTCACCCGAGGAGGTCAGGATAACGCTATCTCTGCCGAAGCACACGATTCCGAGCCTGGAGTTCGACGGCATGGCTTCTGAAATCTGGGCAATATATTCGTCAATCAAATCGAGTTTTTCGCTCGTAGAGTGCGATACATCTGCCACAATGTAAACTTTTGTTCTCGTCATAACAGCGGTATACGTCAATCCTGCCGCCGCGAGAGCTACAGAAATTGCGATAATTATGTGTATGACGAGTGATGCTATCCAGCCGCGACTGCGATTCTCCCTGTTCGCTGAGATAATGAAGGGAACGACGAGGAGAATGAGCAGCGGAACTGCAAGTATGAGCCAATACGGATTATCGAAGCTGATATTTTTCATAGCAGTATACCATCCAATCCGCAGTGAATAAAAGCGCAAGGCATATAAGCACGATCGCGATTGGATCGAATATGCCGTCGGTCATCTCGTTTTCCTTCTCTCCGACAAGCGCGAAGCTCTCTAATTTTGAGGTGGGCGCACTCTCGCCCTCGGGCGCTCCGGAGTAGACGTAATAGGTCTTTTCTCCGTCAACGTCGGTTACCTCGATTTTGTAGGTACCGACCTTATCAAGCCTGAAGGCTCCGATATCGGTGGTTGTGTCGATATAAATTTCCTCACCGTCGGGCGCTACCGCCTTGGCGTTCTTGATTTTCGAGGTTATGTTGACCTCAACCTCCTCGCCGCAGGTATAAACCGACCTGTCAACGATATTGGGGCAGGAATAATCAAGAAGATTTGCAATAAGTGCAACGAAATCGGTGGAAAGCGATATATCCGCCTTATGAAGGTCGAAGCCGATAACCACCTCTCGGTTTCCAAGACCGTTCACACCCGCGAAGATAAGCGGGTTAGCCGCGTGTGAGAATAGCGTTGTGAATTTCGTATACATTCCGCTGTACTTCACGTACTCCGAAACGTAGATATCCTTACCCGCCACGCCCTCAAGCAACTTTTTTGCCGAGGTGGAGGTAGAGTCGGACATGACAAGCTCGGCAGGGTCGTCAAGCTCGACGACTCCGCGTGCACCGAAGCCCGAATCGCCAACGCTGCGTGAGGAATTTATCAGCCATACCGCCGCATCGGGCAGCTCGCCCGGTGTGTAGGACTGGAAGATGTAAAGACCGTACCCTTCCTGCCCCGTGTAAGCATCGGGCTTGACGGTATCGACCTTTGCATCTGTAAGGGCATCAAGTGCCGCCTGCAAGAAGAAGGGCGTTTCGCTGACGATAAGCACGCTGTAGCCCGAGTCACCCTCGACGTTATACCCGACAAACTCGTTGTCTGCGGCAAGAGCGTCTGCATCGGCTATAACAAGTCGGTAGGAGCTGTAGCTCGCCGCACTCGCCCCAAGCGTAACGGGTGCTTTTTCTCCCGCCTTAAGGGATACGCGCTCGGTAGCGCTCGGCTTTTTCTCATCTCCCAGGTAAAGCTCAAGCGTAATTTCCGCATCGGACGTATGCGATAAGGCGTTCGCGCTTACGCTAAGCTCACCGTTAATATACGAGGACTCAACGCCCGAAAGCGAGTAATTTTCATCGTTTTGAGAAGATAAGTTTACAATTTCAACGCCGTTATGCGATGCGACATCCTTATCCGTATAGAAATAAGTGATGAAGGAACGGTTATCGTCAAACAGCTTCTGCGCCGCTGACAGCGCATCGTTATACGATGCCGTACCGTCTGTACATTCAAGCTCGAGAAGCATCTTCTTTGCGAGCTTCTTATCGGAAATGCGCTCGTAAGGAACGGTAACCTCGCTTGATACGAGCACAAGCGTGTAGGTGCTTCCATCCGCCGCGTCGTCGATAAGATCACGCGCCATATCCTTAGCTACGTCGAAGCGTGTTTTACCGTCGTTTTCCATGTTCATGCTGCCCGAGCCGTCTATAACTATGCAGTACTCGCCTGCCGATTCTGGAAGAACAAATACGGGTCTTGCAACCGCAAGAGTGATAGCAAGCACGGTAAGGAGCTGAAGTATGAGACTGATAATTCCCGTAAGACCGCTGAAGGGATTACGCTTCTTGTAGAATTTTTCACTCAGCGTCCAGATATAGGTTGAGGTAACCGTCTGCTCGTTAAAGCGGTTACGCAGTATGTAAATCAGCACTATTATCGGAATGCCGATAAGGCAGAGCAGGCCGAGAGGATTGATAAAGGTCATTTTACCACCTCCAGATCTGCAAGCATGCCGAAGAATACGTCTGCGGGTGAGGCGTACGCAGGCACTAAAAGATAGCGCGCGCCGCGTGACTCGCAGTACAGCCTTATTCTGTCGGTGACGTATTTGAGAGCCTCCTTGTAGGCAGCTATGACGTCACCGTCTATTTTCTTGCGATAGGATTTTTGCGGATTTTCCGAGTCAAAAAGATGCATCTTGCCGCGCACCTGAGGGTTAAGCTCGTCGCGCGAAAGCACCTGGATACAAAGCACGTCCCTCTTGCGCCCTGCAAGATGGTCTATAGCCGCCTCGTAATTCTCATCGGTTAAAAAGTCCGAGATTATAACGGACATACCGTCACCTCTGCCTACGGCAGCGGGCAGTATAGCCTCGCTTATGCTGATCTCAGAGTCGAACTCTATCTCGTTAAGACGGTTGACACAGGACAGGTATGCGTCCTTGCCTACCATTCCTCTGACGATCTCGGTAAGCTCGCCGCCGTGAATGACGTAGATAGACACCTTATCCATCTCGCACACCGAGAGGTATGCGAACGCCGCCGCTATCCTTACAGCCTGCTCAGCCTTATAGCCGTCCTGGCCGTGGTCCATAGACCTCGATGCGTCAATATAGATTTTGGTGTGCATCTGTCGCTCGTCGTAGTAGAGCTTCTCGTAGAGCCTGTCAAAGCGCGCGTAAGCGTTCCAATCTATGCGCGAGACGTCGTCGCCCGGCTGATAATCTCGGTAATCCGCAAATTCACAGGAGGAGCCGAGATTCTTCGTGCGGCGGTTACCGCCGAATGCACCGGCTACGTTGTTCCGTAAGAGGGTCGCGAGCGCTTCAAGCTCGCTGATAAACGCCTCGTCGATTACCATTTTTTTCATTTAGCGAACCTTTTTCGTCTCCTTGATTATCATTCCGATAACGTCATCGGTGGTAAGCTTATCGTTTACTGCACTGTAGTTGACCTTGATTCTGTGTCTGAGTACGGGTCTTGCAAGCTCGTCAATGTCATCGTAGGATACGTTGAATCTGCCGTTCATAAGCGCCTTTACCTTTGCGGCGGTGATAATAGCCTGCGCCGCTCTCGGAGATGCGCCGTACTTGACGTACTTCTTGGCAGAGGGGGCTGAGGACTCAAGCTCGGGATGAGTGTTGGATACAAGCTCAACGGCATATTTCAGCACCTCGTCTATTACGGGTACCTTAGTGGCGAGCGCGCGCATAGCGAGAATATCCTCAGCGCCGACAACCGCCTCGGCGGTCTCCGCCATGGTAATCTGAGTCATCTTTACAATGCCCTCAAGCTCCTCTGCAGAGGGGAAGCCCACAAGAAGCTTGAACATAAATCTGTCCATCTGTGCCTCGGGGAGCGGATACGTACCGTCCTGCTCGATGGGGTTCTCGGTGGCGAGAACGAAGAAGGGCTCGTCTATCTTGTAGGAAACGCTGTCAACGGTAACTCTATGCTCCTGCATCACCTCGAGCATCGCCGACTGAGTTTTGGGCGTTGCACGGTTAATCTCGTCCGCAAGAACGAGGTTTGCGAAGATGGGTCCCTTGCGGAACTTGGTTTCAAGCCTGCCGTTTTCATCCTTCTCAACGATGTTGGTACCCGTTACGTCGGAGGGCATAAGGTCGGGGGTGAACTGAATTCTCGAGAAGGGGAGCGAAAGCACCTTGCCGAGCGAGCGTACAAGTCTTGTCTTTCCTACTCCGGGAACACCCTCGAGAAGCACGTTACCGCCCGCAACTATAGCGATAATAACGCCGTCTATTATGTCAGCCTGACCTACGACGTCCTTTGCAAGCTCAGCCTTTATCTTCGCAACCGTCTTTGCGAACTCAATCTCGCTCGCAATAGCGCTTACCTTGGGAGCGGGCTTTGCCTCTGCCTTAGGAGCGGGCTTTGCTTCTGCCTTGGGAGCGGGCTTTGCCGCAGGCAGTTTCTTCTTCGGGTAGCTGGTGACTCTAACCTCGCTGTCGAAGATTTTTGCCCCGGGCTGTGCCGTAGGCTCTGCTACAAGCTCCGTGGGGATTTCAACCCCGTCGAAATGTATAATTCCTTTGTTTCCGTTCTTTATCTCGTTCATAGCCTTGTTTCCTCTCATTCATCGTCTTTAAGTCCGCTGTATAGCAGAGCAAAGTACTTTTCAATTGCTCTCTTCTGCTCGTCCGTATAATCGTATTTGCCGTTAGAAAGCTTATCAAGCATAAGCGTGTTGTATCTTGAATACAGCTCGCCGTATTTTACGTAATCACCCGTAATAGGGTCAAGCACTAGGTCGTCGCTTCCGAACTGTATACCCTCGCCGACGCCACCGCCGCCCGAGCTGTCCTCCTCATCGCCGCCAGAAGACGCGCTGTCCTCCTTAAGCGTAGGACGCTCAAACTGTGGTATTTTCACGCTGAACAGCACCGCAAGACGTCTCAGCACATACTCGCCCGTGCTTGCGTTAATTTTAATTTCCGCGCATGCTCCGTAAATCCCCTCAGCCATAGCATCAATAGCAGCCGATACGGCAGCGCTTGCCTCGGCATATCCCATGCCGTCAACAGATGCGAGAATCGCACCAAAGCCTTGAGCGGAAGCACCTGCGTTGCCGACGCCAATAAGCTTTTTAAGCACGTCGTAAAGCGGATCTCCCGCCTTAATACCGGACGAGGTAAGCGCACCGTCGGTCTTTATCGTAAGGTCCTCTAGCGCCCACTTGACGTAAGCCTTTTTTTCAGCATCGGTAGGCTCGGCAGCACCGCCGCTCCTCGTCTGCGCCTCCGGCATCTCGGTCATAATCTTCTTGAACTCGTTATATCCGTCCGCAAACGCACCCCAATCAGGCTCGCTCAGGGCAGAAGTATCAAGTGCCGTGACGAGAGCGCGCACACGCTCCCCCTCGGTTGCCCACATAGCGTCGAGTATCTCCGTCATAGACGAGGAATCGTACGTAATCTCGGTTATCTCGGTCAGGCAGACCGCGAGCGCCGCATGCATCTCTGCCTCAGTTTCTGCCGCCTTAAGAGCCGCAAGCAGCTCCTCAAGCTCGGTTATTATGCCGCTCCTATACGGCTCCTTAGCCTCGGACGAGGTGACGTAGGATATAAGCTCGTTCAGTCCCGCCTCCTCAAGCGGAGAGAGTGCATAGGGAACGACCTCTCCCCCGCCGCCGTCTATACGCCCGTCTGGTATGACCGCACCTACGACGAGCATTGCCAGACCGAGGACGGCGGCAGCTATGTAAATCCATATACGCCTCGCCGCGAGCGATGACGTAGGTATATTCTCAAGTCTGACCTCCGTATCCCTGCGCTGAAGCACGTGAATACGCTCGTCCGACCCCTTGTACTCCAGCATCGTCTTAACTCTCTCGCTAAGCCCGAACTCGCGGTCCAAGCGCCCCGCAAGAGCCTTGTCAGTGAAACGAAGAAGGATGTAGCAGCAGCCGCCAACGATAGCGCCCGCACCGATTCCGATAAGCACTGAGAATATCGGCAGAAGCGAAATCAGAACAAGCTTCCATAGAAGGATAAGCACGCCTGCGGTGAGGGCGCCGACAGCGCCCGCAGCAAGGAGGGATTTTACGAGGCGGATCTTTGTGGCTCTCTCGTAGAAGCCTTCAAAATAATAGCCCATAAATACTCCAAAATAATAATAAACAATTATAAAGTATATTCTAGCAAAAAAATTTGACAAAGTCAACGCTTTTCTCTCAAATTGTCGAAAGTTAGCCGTCCTGCTCGCTTGCAAATCAAATACTTTGTTATCAATTTCAAAAAATCCAAAAGGCAAAAAATCACCGCAACCTAAGCCAAATTTCTCTATTTTGACAACTAAGCTTGTTATAACAAGGGCGTTTGCGAGCAAAATTCGCAGCACGCTCATAGCGACAAAGGTCGATTGTTAGCAAAATGCTTGAGCCTCCGCCATCACTTTTATTACCGAAATGCCTGCCCGTGTCATTTTATTCTTGACTTTTTCACGCCTTTATTGTATAATGTCCTTGCACAATTTTGGCGTGCGCGAGGCACGCTGCACCTCTTACGAAAGGAAAACGCGATGATTAAGAGCATCAAGGATATGATTTCGGATTTCAAGTCGGCATCGACCGTCCGTAAGATACATCTGATAGGCACTCTTTTACTCTCGGCAGTTATAGTGGCAACGGCGATATGCTTTATCGTCTCATGCACCACAATATTCTTCACGGGCGGCGTCTCGCCCTTTTCCCGTGAGATTGTGGCTGAATATTTCACACGGATAGCCCCTATCACCTTTATTTGTCTCGGGCTTACGGTAGCCGTCGGCATAACCTCTCTGTACGTTAAGGAGAAGGACCCTAAGCGCATACCCTTGTCCAAGAGGACGCTTCTTAAGATAACAGCAGGCAAGCTCTTGGGCTATTCCCGCTCCAACGAGTATGCCGAGACTGAGAGCCGAGAGGTTAAGCGGCGCAGAATAGTTATTATCTCCGCAGCCTCGCTTTGTGCGGTATTCGCAGCCGTTGCTCTCATCTTCATTCTCAACCCCGCAAGATACGTCTCCGACGATTTCAACACCGATATCGCCTACTCCGTGCTTATCGGCTTAGCCTCCACGGTAGCCTCATTTGCCGCCTGCTACGTAGCCTCCATGCTGCTTGACAGCTCATACGTAAGGCAGACCGAAGCGGCACGCGCAGAGCTTCAGCGTGCTAAGGCGGGCGAGCTTGCAGAGCTTGAAATTGACGAGGAAATCAAGCGCCTGTCGCTTAACGACGGGCACGCAAAGCTTATCGTACGTGCGACAATTCTCGTCATCTCGGTCACCTTCGTTATTATAGGAATTTTCAACGGCGGTATGGCCGACGTACTCGGAAAGGCAGTCCGCATTTGCACGGAATGTATAGGGCTTGGATAGTATGAAGAAATTTTTAGCTAAATTAAAAAGCCTTATTCCGACGAAAAGGCGACTGATACAGCTCTACGCCGCGCTCCTTACGAACGCCAACATAAAGGGCTTCGTAAACGGCACAATTTACCAAGGACCTGCGAAAAACGCCTGCGTTCCCGGACTTAACTGCTACTCCTGCCCGGGCGCGGCGGGTGCCTGCCCCCTAGGCTCCTTGCAGAACGCACTTGCGGCAAGCGGAAAGCGCACGCCCTACTACGTATTCGGTATTATTATGCTTTACGGCATAATTCTCGGCAGGACGATATGCGGATTTCTCTGTCCGTTCGGACTTGTGCAGGACCTTCTTTACAAGATCAAAACGCCAAAGCTCGGCAAATCGAGAGTAACGAAGGTTCTCTCCTACTTAAAGTACGTTCTTCTCGTGCTTATGGTAGTGGTCTTCCCGCTCATTTATATGCTCCGCGACGTTCCGCTCCCGGCATTCTGTAAGTACATATGCCCTGCGGGTACGCTCGGCGGCGCTGTGGGTCTGCTTATGAACTCGGCAAACGACGAGCTGTACGGCATGCTCGGATCGCTCTTCACCTGGAAATTTGCGGTTCTCGTAGTTATTATAGTGGCATGCGTGTTCATTTATCGCGCATTTTGCCGTTTCCTCTGCCCCCTCGGCGCGCTTTACAGTGTGTTCAATAAGTTTGCCCTTCTCGGCATCAAGCTCGACAGACCGAAGTGTATCGACTGCGGCAAGTGTATCACCACCTGTAAGATGGATATCACCACCGTAGGTGATAAGGAATGTATCAGCTGCGGCGACTGCGTTGCCGTTTGTCCCACCGGGGCGATAGAATATCGCGGCTCGAAGATAATTCTCCCCGATAACGAGATACCCGAGGGTGCTACCGAGGAGGAGCGCGAGATCATCACAGCGAAGCGCACCAAGCGCGTCAAGATAGTGAAGATCGTTGCCGCCGTGCTTGCGGGTCTTACTCTCGCAGGCGCTCTTGTTTACTACAACTTTATTGATAAGCCCCCCGCAGTCGAAGAAGAGGAGCAGCCGCCCGAGGGTACAGATGATCCCGAAGCACCTCAGCCCGGCAACCGCGTCGGCAGGCTCTGCTACGACTACGAGCTGTCCTACGTTGACGGCACAGGATCGGTTAAAATCAGCGACCTTCGCGGCAAGGTAGTGGTTATCAATTTCTGGGGCACGTGGTGTACCCCGTGCGTAGCTGAGCTGCCTCACTTCAATGACGTTGCAACCCAGTACAAGGGCGACGTAGTCGTAGTCACAGTACATTCGACCGAAAGCCTGCCTGACGCTCCGGGATACATCGCTCAGTATTATCCCGAGAGCGATATGCTCTTCACCCATGATGAGACCAACCCGAGCAACCCCCAGACCGACGATTATTACACGACGCTCGGCGGAAAGGGTGCATATCCTATGACGCTCATTCTTGACGAGAACGGTGTTATCACCTTCAAGCGTATGGGTGGTCTCACAAAAGCTGAGCTTGAAGCGGCAGTCCAAGATGCGATTGCAGAATAAAATTCACCGCAAAATATAAAAAACGGAACAGGCGCGCCTGTTCCGTTTTTTATATTTTGCTTATATTACTGCGCCTCAAGAACGATGGTTACCTCACCGTCAACGAGGTAATGGTACTCGTCGTCGAGAACGTATCCCTCTGCGGCAAGCACCTTAGCCTTAAAGGTTCCCTCAACGTCAACATACACGACCTTACCGTCGGCGTCGGTCAGCTTAGGAAGTCTACAATCCTCCTCGGTGCAAAGCTGAACCTCGGCACCCTCAATTGCCTGACCGCTCGAGTTCTTTACGTATATGGTATAGGTGGGGAGCTTCTCAAGAGTAACGGTTGCCGCATTATTAGTGAGATTTACCTTCTCGTCCTCGTCAAAGCCGTACTCCACGGGTGCATCAACAACCGCCGCGGAATAGCTGCCCTCCTTAAGGCGGAAGGTCACCTTACCGTCAGCATCGGTTTCAGCCTCGCCCTTTTCCGCTACGCCCTGAAGGTATATAACGACGGTAGCACCCACAACAACGTCACCGTTATCGTCCTTGACCGTTACGGTATAATCAACCTTGCCGTCGCCGGCAGGCTCTACAGTCTCGCCGCACTTGTCGCATTCACCATTATTATCATCGTCAACGTGAGCGGTGCAGGGTTCCTCCTCAGGCTCGCCGCAGGCGGTGAAGCCAATCAGCATACAAGCTGCAAGAGAAAGCACGAGAAGGAGAGAAAATATCTTCTTTAAGTTCTTCATATGTACTCCTATTCAATTCACTTCCGGCTTACGCCGGTATTTTTTATTTATTTTTCTATTTATTTGAGTCACGCGCCAAAGCGGAGGCGCGTAGCTTTATCCCGCGTAATAGCAGCAAGCGAAGTAAACCGCAAGCTCGGGGTTTACGAGCGCAGTATCCTCGCCGAATATGCCCGACGCACCGTTAAACCACGAGTGGTTCGGAGCATTGCCGTAATCGGTAATAGCCTTGAGAAGATGCACGTCGAGCGGAATTACGCCAAGATCGGGATCTGCCGCTGCACAGTACTCCTCCATCATAGCGTGATAGATTATCTTATCCTTGAACTCACCGTTATCGTCGTAAACGTATACGGCGAAGGGATCGGTCTCCATTATGCTCTTTATCGAGGGCAGATACTTAGATGCACTTGCCAGGCGCAGAAGCACCACAGGTCCGTCAAGAGAGCCTACGTGATAGAGCCCGTCCGCGAAATTGTAAACTACAGTTAGCGATTTACTAGTAATATCGACGTCCGTAAGAGCAAATCCCTCTTCGCCCTTTTCGGGAACCGTGTACGCCTCGGGCGTACCGGTGGGGTTATATTCATTCCAGGGAAGCTCCTGAATGCTCGTGGGAAGCTCCTCATCGTATCCGAACTTGATAAAGCCCTTTGCAGCCACACCCGACTCTACCATAATAACGTATCTCGAGCTGCCGGCAGAGTCGCCACCGACGTTGAAATTCCTGACTTTGAAGCATACCGCGCCGTCCGACATGTATACCTCGTCATTTTCGTCATTTGTAGCAAGGTTCTGGCTCTGAACGAAATGGGGTGAGCCGTAATATCCGATGCTGACCGTAGCGGACGATGACGCCGTGACAGTGTAAACTCCACGCTCGGTGGGAGTGAATACGAAATAGTTCTCTCCCGCAATGAGGTCGACCATGTATCCGCCGCCGATAAGCACGGGAGCCTCAACAGGCTCACCGCTTACGCTGTTCTGCAGGTAGAGATCCTCTACGTAGAGATCCTCGGTTGACTGATAAAGCACAACGGTGATCTCCTCCTCGCCGTCCTTAAGGACGCACTTTGTTTCATCGTACGCAAGCTTTTCACCCTTCGGGCTGTTTATCTTAACGGTAAAGCTCTCACCCGTAAGCGGCTCCTTGGGAGTAGCTACGCCATCCTTGTCGGTAAGGCGCATCTCGACCTCCTCTTCCCCGTTATAGATGCTTACAACCATCTGAGGTATGGGAGCGCCGAACGGATCAACTACCGTTACCTTGTAGTCAATCTTGCCGTCACCGACAGGCTCCTCGGGTTCACCCGGTATGCACGAAGCCAGCATAGCCAACATGGCAACGAGCAAAAGGAGCGCTATAACTCTTTTGATATTCATATTTACTCCATAAAGTATTTTCGGGGCGCGGGTGCGCCCCGTTATAGATTTATCGCTCAGCGAAGCACGGAGATATACTCCCAGCCCTCGCCGATGGTCTCGTAGTAGTAGCAAAGCTTAACCCAGGAGTTCTCCACTCCCTCGAAGGTGTACTTATCCATAAGCTTCTGCAGCATTTCCGCAAGCTCGGCGTTTACCTCAACGCAGCCGCGAAGCTCCGTAGGATATTCGGCAACGACGGAATCGGGATCCATGGGGTTCTCCGTCGCGGTGATCATATTCGCCGCATACTTGAGCGCGGTATCGGTATAATCAACGCCGTTACCGTGAAACTTCATGAGCTTAAGGTCGTCAAGCTGATACATATCGTAGTTTGCTTTATAACTATCATCACCCCAATGCGCACGAAGTGCATCGTCGGTGGGATAATTTACAAGATAAAGAAGTCCGTTATGATCGTTTTCGGTGAGCTTGAAGTTCAACGCGAAGCTTATAAGCTCATACTTGATATCGGCTTTGGTAAGCGTCGGCGTAGATGCACCGGCAGCGTATTGCTTAAGAGTAGCAGTTCCTGTAGCACCGACTGTCACCTCAAGCGTAGATACGAGAATTTTCTCTTCTTCAACCATCTTGTACTCGTAGCCGGTATATGTGCCGGCAAGCTCGTTTTCTGCACCCGAGGTCTTCTCGAATGCGGAATAGCTTGCTCCGTTGAACACGGCGGATCTGACGTAGCTGTAAGCCTCGCCCTTACCGAGCAATTCCTTATAAAGATTTATGCTGAGCATTCCCGCAACACGATCGAGATTGCCGTCATCGTCCTTAAAGAGTACTGCAGGGTTGATCATGCTGATAAGGCTCCTGTCACCGAAGATACCGGGCAACATCGTAAGATCCGCATAGACCTTGGAGCTTCCCTTCTGTCCGTCGGGAAGAAGGTTGTAGTATCTGTCCTCGTCGGCATCGTAAACGACCTTAACACCGCCGGGAATGATAGTCTCGGTTACCTCACCTTCAACCATCTCGTACTTAACGGTTGCGTTAGCGTAGAGGAGAGTACTGGAAAGGTTGGGATTGGTGCAGGTGAATACCACGGTCTTATCCGTAGCGTTTATAACGACGGTAAGATATGCGTTTCCACTCTTATCCTTACCTACGTAGGTGCCTGCGACGTCAGCACCCTCGCCCTCAGTGCGCTCGAGAGTATAGATAACGTCATCGTAATAAGCCTTGGTAACAACGCCCTTATTCACAGTTATGGAAGCGTAGAACTCGTCGCCGCCCTCGATAACGTTGCCGTCCATATCGTAAAGCTCGATGCCCTTGTCAACCTCGTAGGTGAAGGGTGCGCCGGGAGAGAGTGCGCGGAACAGCTCGTAGCTGTCTCCGAGGCGCTCGATCTTGAAGCCGAAGCTGCCTACAGCGTAGATATCATAGTAAGCAATGTCGATGTAATAATCCTCGCCTGCGACGAGATAAGCGTACATGTATACGTTGTTGGAGTCGTCGATAATACGCTCGGAAATAGTGTACTGATAGTAGAGAGAGCCGTCCTCGCGGAATATCCAGCCGAGCAGCGACTCCTCGATGCTGGTGTTATCCTTGCTTACGTTGGATACGATTCTGTACGCGCCAGATACCTCGGGGGTGAACTTGAACCACAGACCCTTAGGCATGATGGGGCGGTTATAGTTATATACGTTGGGGTACTCCTCAAGACCTACGGTCTCGTTTGCCACCGCCTTATAAGCAGAGTGAGCAGAAAGACCCACAATGGGATCCTCAAGCTCCTTTCCGCCCGTGCCGTATGCATCGTAGTAGAGGCAGAACTGAAGCCACTGCTTATCGTTATTCTCCTCGTATCCCGCCTCGTCTGCAACCTTCTTAAGGTACTCTGCGAGCTGTGCATCTACTGTGCAAAGACCGCTGATAGCAGCGTTCGATGCGTAGTTGCAATACTTGACGATTGCATCGTAATCATTAGCAAGTGCGCCGCCTGTATACGCGGAATTGTAAACAATGCTGTACACAGAGTCGCTTTCGGAGAAGGGAGTGACGCCCATAAGATTTGCGAGAAGGAGCGGACCGTTTACATCTCCAACGTGGTAATATCCGTCGGTGGCGTTAAGAACCACGGTGGCATACTTGTCATATCCAATACCGCTAGAGTTGGGTACTGTAGCAGCCCAACGGGGAATGTACGTGGGAGTCTTGAAATCGGTATTGCCGCTGACGGTGAGCTTTCTGATATACACGCAGTCGTCCGCGGTATCGGTGGTACTGTCCTTCCAGTAGAGGAATGTAACCTTGTAGGTTCCTGCCTCCTCGGCAACGTAGGGATAGCAGGTCTCCCAACCCGTTCCCTCACCGGATATGGTGTTGATGCTGACTCCGTCAACTAGAATGTAAAGCATATCTGCGCCAAGCTCGCTCGAAATATAATACTCAAGCTCAATCGCCTCGCCCGCCTTAAGAGTGACGTCGGCGTGCATCGTCGAGAAGGAGCTGTCCTTCTCGGCGTTAGACGTAAGAATACAGGGTATGCCGTCCTTCTCACCGATGATGAAGGGCCATGAATACTCCGCATCGGCAGTTCCCTGCTCGGGATAATAGGTGACGCCTGCATTCGGGCTTATCACAGCGGCTATCTCGTCGGAGGAGGGCTGGGTGATATCGGGCTTCTCAACGGGAGCGATATCCTCGTACTCGTTGATGAGCTTCTGAACGTAAGGCTCATCGGTGTAGTGCTTGAACAGCTTTTCAAAATACTTGGTCTCGGTGAGCGCACCGATCTCGATAAAGGTGATAGCGCCGTATCTGTCGATAAACACCGAGGTGGGATAGTTCGTAACTCCAAACGCGGCTGCAAGACCGACGTTGTCGCGTGCGATGTCGAAGGTCAATCCGTACTGAACGCGGAACATAGCAATGTTTGCATCAGAGTCGGTAGTCTTGGGGTTAAGTGCGATAACCGCAATATCCTCGGAATACTTCTTGTACGCCTCCTCAAGAGCCGGAAACTCGAACTGGCACGCCGAGCACTCGATGTACCAGAAGTTAAGCATAACAGCCTCCTTCTCCCCAAGAAGCGCGGAAAGGGTGAGCGTCTTGCCGTCGATTGAGGTAACGGTGAAGTCCTGCATTATATCACCAAGCTCGTACCTTACGTTCGCAAGACCGCTGTCGGGCAGAACTCTCGAGGCGAGCTTGATTGCCGCAGACGTGCCAGTGAAGGAATAGTAATCCTCAACCTCGTATCCGTCGGGTACTCCGCTGATCTCGATAGCATAGCCGTTGCCGGGGTAGAGCGAAAGCCTTGCCATACCGTTTGCATCAGTCGAGGCATATCCCTCCATATCGTCGAGCGTGCTGTCCGTATAAACGATTACAGTAGCACCCTCAAGGGGCATGCCGCCAACGGTAGTAACGCTGACCGTATAGGTGGTCTTCTCCGTGGGCGTAACCTCTACAGTTTCGCCACAGTCGTCGCACTCACCGTTCTTATCGGCATCTACGTGGGTGCAAGGATCTCCATCGTCCTCGGGATCTCCGCATGACGAAAGAAGTCCCACCGTAGCACCGAACAGGAGCGTAAGCGCCAACAGAAGTGCCAGGATTTTTTTGGTTTTCTTCATTGTTTTCTCCTTTGCGCCGGGGTGCAAAATACACATACCGGCAAAAATTTATATTTTTACTCCTTTATCATATCACAGGCGCGAAAAAAAAGCAATATTAAGATAAAAATATTTACAATTTATTATTTTGTTAAGCAAATGTGAAATAGCGAAAAAAGTCTTGATTTCTTTCCATCAATATTATATAATATATAATGCGTGCATTATAATAGCACCACTTTATCGCGGTGGTGTGACAAAATATTCCAGCGAGAAAGGGAAAACTATATGACACAAAACAGCAAAAGAAAATTGCCGATACTGATCTGCACGGTCCTGCTGCTCATATCCATGCTTACAGCAGTATTTGCATCGGTTCTGACCGGCGCGGCAGGCGGCAGTCTCGGAGACTCTCCCGCCATCAACAAGTACGACGGAAGCCTACAGGTGGATATGAGTCAGTACTACGACGGCACGGTTATCCAGAAGCTCCCGAGCGGAGTCAATGACAGCGATGAGATATCGCTCATCATTCAGATAGGCGGTGTATCTCTGCTTGACGTATACGAGGATATGAACACTACCCAGAGCTTTTCCGAGTTCTATCTTACCGATGAGGCGGCGAGCCTTCGCACAAAGGCTCTCGATGGCATCATAGAGAACGTCAGCAAGCTTGCACAGCGCGGCATCGAGTATTCGACCGGCGCAATTTACAACACCATATTCAACGGATACGAGCTTATCGTCAAAGCCGGCGACTTCCTCGATGTTTGTAATACCCTCGGCGACGGTGTTGAGATCATCGTCGGAGAGGTATACAACCCCGCAGAGACCAAGCTCGTTGAGAACAACGTAAACGCCTTTGAAACCGGTATATTCGATACCACGGGCTTCAGCCACGACGGAACGGGAATGGTCGTTGCCGTTCTCGATACGGGTACGGACTACTACCACAGTGCGTTCTCCACCTCCAACTTTACCGCACCCGAGGCAAAGTGGGGTCTTACCTACGATAAGCTCAAGGATATCCTCGCTGACAAGAACCTCGCCGCAGAGGGACTTGCGAGCGGACTTACCCAGAGCCAAGTTGTAGAGCTTCTGAAGAACCCCGACCACGATAAGGACCTCTTTGGAAACGCTCTCACCGCAGACGACGTTTACATAAGCGGTAAGCTTCCCTACGGCTATGACTATGCGGACGCCGACTCCGACGTCTATCCCATAAACAACCACCACGGTACTCACGTTGCGGGTATTATCGCAGGTAAGGACGATACCATCACGGGTGTTGCACCCAACGCGCAGATAGTCACGATGAAGATATTCTCCGACACCGAGCAGAGCGCGCGTACCTCCTGGATACTTTCTGCACTTGAGGACTGCGTTGCACTCGACGTCGACGTTATCAACATGTCTATCGGTACTGCCTGCGGCTTCAGCCGAGAGACCGATAAGGAGCGCATATCCGGTGTCTATGACAGAATCCGTGATCAGGGCATCAACATGGTTGTCGCAGCGTCCAACTCCTTCAGCTCGGCATATGCCTCCGAGAAGAACGGTAACCTGCCCCTGACCTCCAACCCTGACAGCGCGACCGTCGGATCCCCCTCCACCTACGAGGGTGCTATGTCGGTTGCATCTATCGAGGGTGCTAAGACCTTCTACCTGCTCTTCGGCGAGACCATAATCTACTTTGAGGAGTCCACCAACAGAGTTTCCGAGGAAAAGGAGTTCGTTAAGGAGCTTCTCGGCGACTCTGAGAGCGAGATGGAAATAGAGTACGTCGTTATCCCCGGTGCAGGACTTGACGCAGACTACTCGGGCATCGACGTGACCGGAAAGGTCGCGCTCATCAAGCGTGGCTCGAACACCTTTGAGGAAAAGGCGAATATCGCCGAGAAGAAGGGCGCCGCAGCCGTAATCATCTATAACAACGTGTCCGGTGACATCAAGATGAACGTCGGCGACACGAGTATCCCCGTCTGCTCTATCTCGCAGAACGACGGCGAGCTTCTCGCGGCTACCTCCACCGGCAAAATAAAGGTCAGCAAGAGCCAGTCGGCAGGTCCCTTCATGTCCGATTTCTCCTCCTGGGGTCCCACCCCCGAGCTTGGCATCAAGCCTGAGATCACCGCACACGGCGGCTCGATTCTCTCGGCTGTTCCCGGTCAGGATTACGACAGAATCTCTGGTACCTCGATGGCTACGCCCAACATCTCGGGTGTTACCACGCTTCTGCGTCAGTTCGTAATCGAGAAGTTCTACGGCGGCAGAACCGATCTTACCAGCGAGGAAAAGAGAGAGGTTGCAGCTAAGATAAACAGACTGATGATGTCCACCGCGGATATCATCTACAACAAGAACGGAAATCCCTATGCAGTAAGAAAGCAGGGCGCGGGACTTGCAAATCTCGTTAACTGTGCAAGCACCGATGCATACATACTCACCTACAATGCCGACGGTGAGGTTATGGACAAGTCGAAGATCGAGCTTGGTGACGATCCTGCAAAGAACGGCGTATACACTCTCGTCTTCACCATTGATAACTTCGGCACCTCCTCCCTCTCCTACGACGTATCCGCTCTCGTTATGACCGAGGGCGTCAGCGAGACCAAGACCAACCAGGGTGACACCACCGTTACCGAGACCGCATATATGCTCGGCGCAGGCGTTGTTATCACCAAGGTTGAGGGCGGCTCTCAGAGCGGAAGCAAAGTTACCGTTGCGGGAGGAAGCAAGGCTACGGTTACTATGACCATCACGCTTACCGACGAGGACAAGAAGTACCTTGACGAGTCCTTCGCGAACGGTATGTACGTCGAGGGCTTCGTTACCCTTGACGCAGAGGGCGAGGCTGTAGACCTCAGCGTTCCCTACCTCGCATTCTACGGCGACTGGACGCAGGCTCCTATCTTCGACCTTGACTTCTACGCAACCAACAAAGACGAGCTTGACGATGAGATAGACCTCTTCGACAAGACCCTTGCAGATGCATTCCCCACAAGACCCGTGGGCGGTACGTACGACGACTACGTTTCCTATCTCGGCTCCTACTACTACGAGCAGGCTCCCGGCTCCAAGAAGATCGCAGCTGACAGAAAGTATATCTCTCTTACCAACCAGACAGAGGGCGTTAATTCGCTCGAGTACGTCTGGGCGGGACTTCTCAGGAACGTCGATTACGTTGAAATAACGATAGTTGAGGACTCTACGGGCGAGGTCGTGTTCGAGACCGTGGACAGAGATATCAGAAAGTCCTACGGTGACGGCGGTTCTATCCGTCCCTCGAACATTGATATCGGCTTCAGCGCTATCGACGAGAACCTCAAGAATAACACCAAGTACACCGTAACGCTTAAGGCATATATGCCCTACGGCGACGGCGGTGTGGCTAACAACCTTAACAACACCTTCACCTTCCCTCTCACCGTCGACTTCGAGGCTCCTACCGTAACAGGCTGTGAGTTCTACACCGAGTACGACAAGTACGAGGACAAGACCAGGCTCTTCGCTAAGGTTGCGGTATACGATAATCACTACTCCATGGCTATGTTCCCCGGATTTATCGGCAACAGTGATGATGGTCCGGTGTTCAACAACTTCGACCGTTATCTCACGCCCATATACTCCGAGGAGAACTCCACAAGCTACGTTACCTACGAGCTTACCGACTATATCGACGATATTAAGGACAAGAACAGCGGAGCGTATAACAAGAACACCTTTGCTATCATGCTCTACGACTACGCCCTTAATATCTCCACCTACGAGATCGCTCTTCCCGACGAGTACGTCGACCTCTACTTTGAGGAGAGCGAGATCACCCTCAGCCCCAATGAGATCTACACTCCTAAGCCTACCCTTTACCCCGGCACCGAGTGGGCAGAGCTTATTGACTATGAGGTAATAGGAAACAACAGAACCTCCGTTTCCGTAGTAAACGGTAAGATAGTTGCGCTTAAGCCCGGCACCTCCGTGGTTGAAGCAACCGCAAACGGACATAAGACCCGTCTGACCGTCAAGGTTCTTAACGTAGGCGACTACGAAAACGGATATAAGGAAATCGACAAGGTGCCCGCCGACAGCTTCAGGCTCACCGGCTACTACGTCGATAAGGCGTTCTTCTTCCTAAGCACTGAGGATCGCGATATTGGCGAGACGGGTAACATCATGAAATTCCTCGGCGAGAGCTATAGCCTTAAGATGTTCCCATCCGAGAAGATCACGCTTCAGTACGATCTCGATCCCTACTTTGGCAATACCACGGTAGTATTCGAGTCGGGAGACCCCACCAAGGCTAAGGTGGATCCTAAGACCGGAACGGTCGAGATCATCTCGAACGAGGAGGGCTACGTATCCGTCACGGCAACGGTAACGCTCGACGGAAAGCCCACCTACTACTCGCAGACGCTTAACATTGAGATCAAGGATCCCTGGGTTACCAGCGGCCCCTCTCTCGCTAACTACTACGGTCTCGGCGGAACCGTAATATTCCCCGATAATATCGCCGTTACCAGCATCGGTCAGTACGCATTCTCGAACTATGAATACATTTCCAAGACCGAGGACGACGAGATCTCCGAGGAGGTTCCCGAGTCCACTAAGATCTGGTTCATCGGTGACGATACGATAAAGAAGGTCAAGATTCCCGACGGCGTTGAGAGCATCGGTCCGTTCGCCTTTGCTAACCTCACCGAGCTTACGGAGATAGAAATTCCCGCCTCCTGTACTACCATAGACTACGGCGCGTTCTACGGCTGTACCAAGCTCAAGACCATCAAGGGTATCGAGAACGTTAAGTTCATCAATCGCAGCGCCTTCCAGGGCTGCGCAATCAGCGGAAGCCTCAACCTCAAGAACGCTATTGCTATCGGCGACTACGCCTTTGCATCTCTGGTGGTCGAGAATCCTAACGCAACCGATTACTCCAATGCAACCTTTACAAGCAGGAACGCATTTACCTCTCTGACTCTCTCGGAGAACTGTAAGTCCATCGGTGCATACGCATTCTCAGGCTGCACCTCCGCCTCCGAAATAACCATCAAGTCCGACTTCCTGAAGCTAGGCGCATACGCGTTTGAGGGCTGCAGCGCGCTGAAGAAAATATCTATCAACGCGTCTGTTATTCCCGCAGGCACCTTCTCGGGCTGCCGCGCACTCACGGAGGTAACAATCGGCAAGGACGTCGCTCAGATCGGCGAGTCCGCATTTGGCGGCACGAGCGTCTCCTCCTTCACCGTTCTTTCCGGAAATACGACCTACGCGACCGCAACGGGTGCTAACCACCTTACTAATCCCGCGGGTGACGTGCTTATGCTCGTCGCACCCACGCTTACGACGTTTACACTTCCTGCAAGCTCTCCTATTACTGCTATAGCAGACGGCGCATTTTCCGGAAACGGAGCGCTCGTTACTGTAGCTCTTCCCTCCGTAACGAAGATCGGCAGCTCCGCGTTTGCCGGTTGTACAACTCTTTCTAACATAAGCTTCGGAAGGCTTACCGAGATCGGCAGCTATGCCTTTGTAAATACGAAGATCTCGGTACCTATCAATTCCGACTTCCTCGGCGACGTCACGAGGATCGGCGACTACGCCTTTGCACACACCGATATCCCCTCGGTAGCTATACCCGACGGCGTTGATATCGGCGAGGGCGCATTTGAGAACTGCCGCAACCTTGCGTCGGTTACCATCGGCAAGGACGTCAATATAGGAAGATACGCATTCCGCTACACTCTCACAAGAAATCCTGCGAACGGCGAGTGGGTTCTCGTGGAGGGAGACGACGGCTTCTACCGCTTCGACTTTGATTCTCCTCTCACCTCGCTTGAGATCGGTGAGGGCGCTGTTATTGGCGAGGGCGCATTCTGGTTTGCAACCAAGCTCGAGACGGTCACTCTCGGTGCGGGAGCAAGCATCGGCGACTATGCCTTCTACACCGCGGCAAGCCTTAAGACTGTAAACGGTCTTGAGGGGGCAATAAGCATCGGTAAGTACGCATTCTCGGGCGACGTTTACAACGCCTATACAACAGCTAACGGCACTACCGTAGCCGTTGACGGGTACGATTACGTTTACGTCTCCTACGCACCCAAGCTTACGAGCATTGATCTCTCGGCTTGCACCTCGATCGGCTCAGATGCCTTCGGCTACTGCGAGGAGCTTACGACCGTTAAGCTCGGCGACGGCATCACCGTTATCCCGACCGGCGCATTCCGCGACTGTGTAAAGCTTGCAGCTATTATCAATCTCTCGAGGGTTACCGAGATAGGCGAGTACGCATTCACGAAGAACGTTATGACCTCGGCAGATCTCACTTCGGCAACCAAGGTTGGCAATTACGCCTTCTGCGAGTCGAACAACCTCGCATCGGTTGTCTTCTCGGATAAGATTGTCGAAATCGGCGAGGGCGCGTTCTCCTACTGTCCCGCGCTTGCCTCGGTCACCGCTCTTGAGAACGTCAAGACAGTTGGCGACTACTCCTTCGCTTACACCGCACTTACGAGTGCAAATCTTAAGGGCGCTATCTACGTCGGTACTCACGCCTTTATGAAGGAGCATCTCACCCCCTTTGCGGTAGTGCTTGGAGATAAGCTTGAGAATATAGGAGATAACCCCTTCGTATACTGCAGACTTGAAAGATTCTCCTCTACCAAGACCGAGAGCTTTAACGGCAATGATTATACCGAAACTATTTACGACTTCAACCTCAGCGATAACGTGCGCGTTATCGACGGCTCGCTCTACAGAGTAGTTCCCCGCGGACTTGAGCTTGTCGTATACTGCCCCGATCCCGACACTAAGACCGTAAGGGTTGCCGATGATACCGTAAGGATCAGCGCGTACGCCTTTGCAGGCTCTGACGCAGTCAACGTAATTATGCCCTACACCCTTGAGGCAATAGGACACAAGGCGTTCTACGACTGTGAGGATCTTGCACTCGTTAACTTCTCGAGCTACTACGCACCCATACTCGAGGAGGAGTACGACTTCTATTACTTCTACGACGGACAGAGTCTTCCCACTCCATCCGAATACAACGACAGGTTCGCATACGGCGATCCCGAGAACAGACCGGGCGTCGAGTTCAAGGGCATCGGTGTCGTTGACTACTATATGTGGAACGTTCCGTTCGAGCCTACAAACACCTTCTACGGTGCAAGCTTCAAGGACTACGTCGGCAGAGTGGATAACAAGGCTATTATGATTAAGCCCGCAAACGGCGTCGGCTACGACTCCTTCATTATGACTCAGTACTTCGACGTAGCTCTCGATGGTGCTAACGCAGCTGACGATACCACCCTTGCGGCTATTGATGCTATAAGCAAGCTCCCCGAAAAGATCACCCTTGCTGATAAGCCCCTTGTAGTGGCTGCAAGAGCACTCTACAACAAGATTGCTACTTATGAGCAGAGAGCGCTTGTCGACCACGTTATAGATAAGCTTATCAATGCCGAGAACCGTATTGCCGACCTCGAGTACCTTGAGGGCGAGGGCGAGCAGCCCGAGGAGCCCGCACCCGAGGAGGAAAAATTCCCCGTATGGGCAATCGTGCTTATTGCGGTTGGCGGCTCACTCATAGTCCTCGGCGGCATAGGCGTCGGCGCTTACTTCCTTATTAAGTACGTTAAGAGAAGGAAGGCGGCAGGCGAGCTTGACTCTCCTATCGTACGCTGGCTTGCAGGCTTTGTAAAAGACGGCGCAGCTCCCACCGAGGAAATTCCCGAGGCCCAGACCGAAGAAGCTCCTACCGAGGAGATAACCGAAAATTCCGAAGAGATTTCGGAGGACAAAGAGAACTGATGAAGAAAAAGCTTTTGATTTTAGCGGCGGCAGCTATGATAATCTGCGCCGCGCTGGCGATGACTGCATGCTCACAGTGGGATATTCCCTACGACGGTCTTGACCGTGATGGCTCCACGGTGAGCGTAAGGTTCGATGCGGGCGGCGGAATGTTCGCCAGCACGAACGGCGTTACCGTCGTTGACGTATTCAACGTCGATAATTACACCAAGGATGCGAGCGGGATGGTTTACATCCCCCTCGTAGACCCCTGCGACGAGGATAAGCGCGAGGAAAACGCCTTTGAGATATCCAAGAACGGATACGAGCTTGCAGGCTGGTACGTCACCGACGCCGACGGTAAGCTCGGTGAGAAGTGGGATTTCGCAAGCGGTAAGCTTAAGGTAGACACCTCTAAGTCCTATACCTCAAGCGAGCCCGTCCTCACACTTACCGCAAAGTGGATGGAGCATACCACCTTCGAGTTCTACGCCGAGCAGAACGGCGAGATGACAAAAATCGGCGAGCACAAGGGCATCACCCTTGAGAGACCTGAGTGGAATGTCTCGAGCGGAAAGCTTAACTATAAGGCATTTGTCAAGCAGGCCGGCAAGACCCTCGATGAGGTCTATCTCGACGAGGCTATGACGATTCCCATGTCTGCAGCCGTAAGCGGCGAATACGACTACGAGAACGGCATAGCACTCACACCCGTAATCAAGATATACACCACCTGGCGCGAGGGCGAGTGGATCAGAGTTACCAAGGCTGATCACCTTATCAATTCTGCTGCTGCCGACGGCTGCTACGAGCTGATGAACGATATCGTCTTCTCCGACGGCAAATACTGGAGCAGCGCCTTCACTAAGGGCGAGTTCACAGGTAAGATCTACGGAAACGGATATAAGATCAGCGGTATAAGCACCACGGCGTCTATCACGTCGAAGGCAGACGTATTCCACGGTGGAGTATTCGGCAAGCTCGGCGAGGGCGCTGAACTACGCGACGTAACCTTCGAGAACGTTACCTATCAGATAGAGAACCCCGGAGCGCTCGCTGCAAACTCTATGCTTGCGCTCTTTGCCTCGGCGGACGGCGGCGCTGTCCTTGAGGACGTCGCTCTCGTTGGAGCTAAGATAATTCTCGGTGAGTATTTCGCAACGTTTGAAAACAAAATTGCGGGCGGGCAGATAATTATCGGCGCGATATTTGCAGACGGAAGCACCTCGCTTAGCGCAGAGATAGTGATAGAATCTCTTGCAGAGGGCGTCAGCGCGACTGTCGGTGAGGACGGACTCCTTTCGTTCGTCTTCCCCGAAGATGAATAATCGGATTATTATTTTTGGAGGATATACATAAATGGAAATGGAAAACAACACGAACCCCGAGGTGAGTATCATGACCGGCAAAAAGCTTAACAAGAAGACGATTATCATCGTCGCGGCAGTTCTCGCTGCAGCAATTCTTATAGGTGCCGTTGCAGTAACCCTCTCTCTTCTTGGCGGTAAGAAGGCAGATGCCTTCGTTATCATGTCCGAGGAGCTTGACGGTCTCTTCAACCCCTTCTTCTCTACCACCGCTGCTGACAGCACTATCGTATCCATGACTCAGATCGGTATGCTTACGAGCAAGTATGAGAACGGCGAGGTAGGCGTCGCATTCGGTGACGACTACGCAGTAGTAACCAAGGACTACGCGTCCACACGCAACGATGCTGACGACACC
>CAYZZJ010000004.1:0-37449 GCA_964482885.1 uncultured Ruminococcus sp.
TGCTGACCGCCGGAGAGCTCGCTGGGCTTTCTGTCCATAAGATTGTCAATCTGGACAAGCTTAGCAGCCTCGTATGCTCTGGCAATCATTTCCTCTTTGGTAAGCTTATCCTCGCCTCTGAGGTTCTCGAGGGGGAACATAATGTTCTGCTTAACCGTCATGTGGGGGTAGAGAGCATAGTTCTGGAATACCAGACCGACGCCTCTGTTCTCGGGCGCAAGCTCGGTAACGTCGTCCTCACCGAAGAAGATCTGACCGCTGGTGGGCTTCTGAAGTCCGCATATCATGTAAAGAGTAGTACTCTTACCGCAGCCCGAGGGGCCGAGCAGACCTATAAGCTTACCGTCGGGTATCTCAAAGGTGAAGTCGTTAACCGCAACAACCTCTTCATCGGATTTCTTGTTACGGCTGGGGAAGATTTTGGTTAAATTTTGCAATACAACCTTCATAAAAAGTCCCTTTCGTGTGGTGTATATATTTTTGCTTATTAGTTAGCAATAAATCAATAATCAGCGTTCTGAACGGCCTCTGCGTGCACCTTAGCCTTATATGCGTTAAGCTCGTCGACGTTTTCAAATATCATTTGAGTCGACATATCAACGCAGACGGTGTGACAAAGCACGTCGTGAAGTAAAGTGTAGCGTTTACCCTTGAAGAATACGAACAGCTCGAGAATGAGCAGCATACCTATGACAATCAGCGCAACTAATCCGCCGCCACCGAAGATCATGGTGACAATGAGTATTACGGGGATCATCGTTTCCACGGTATATTTGCCGAGAACGGTCCTTGAGAAAAGCGCAAAGTTGGTTATTCGAACGCTGTTTTCAAAGACAATGCCGATGCCGAATATCTTCTTGCCGAGGGTTTGTCCGTTCTTGAAAATCAGCGGCAATACGAACTCGACTGTCAAATACGATATAAGAAGGCTGAGCGAGGTGATGATGAGGACGAGATTGAACATCATGTTATAGGCAAATGCAACCTCTTTATCGGTACTGAACGCTTCATCCGCCTCGAGATAGATGTTCTTTTCATCTTCGCTGAGCTTTTCGTAATCCTCAATTGAAATATCGAAGTCTACGCCGTACTCTTTTTCATAAAAATCGCGCTTCTCACTGACAACGCTGGCGTGATTATCATAGCCTGTAACTACCATCAGAAGAAACGCTATACCGGTGACCGCAATGGTCATCAAAACAAAATCAAGGAGAAACGCTGACATACGCTTAAGCAGACTCGCTTTCTGGATCTCGTACATTAGAATTCTCCTTCCAAACCAATTACTATGGCACCGAGCGCGGCGAAGGCGCTCGCATAATGAATATACATCACCGCGCACGGCGGGATTATATACAATACAATTATAGCACCACGGTTTCAACTTTTCAACAGCATTTATTATTTTTAGCGAAAATGGTCAAAAAAACGAGCAAAATAACCAACGTTGTGTACAAGACGATAACACATAATGAAACAACAGCGCACAAATGTGTCAGCGTGAGTCGGAAGCGAAAAAGAGCAGGGCGGAGAAGCGTAGTCTCGCACCCTGCTGAAAATTATTTGACTCTCATTGTGATGTCATTCATATTCTGAGCCGCGTTTGAGTTTTCGCCGCTTGTCAACCGCTCAGCCGATAACAGCTGCACAAGCTCGCGGTAAGAGAGCGACGCCTCTGGAGAAAACTCCTCGCCTGCGGCGTATTCGATAAGGCGCGCCTTGAGCCAACGGGCGCCGGGATCGTCGTCGGTGAGATTAAGAGTGGACACAAGCAGCTTTCCGGCACCGATTCTGTATTCGAATACCATCGCCTCGCGTCTTGCGTTTTTGTAAGAGGATGCGATTTCTATGATGGGAGCAAACTCAGCACTCGGCAAATCGAGCGCAGCTGTGTGGCTATCCTTCATCATATCCCTGAACTGCCACGAGCAGAATCCGTCATGCGGAAAATCCTTCATGAGCGGGTGATCTGCGATAACGGTAGCGAGATGTCCCTCGGTACGACCTGCGATCGAGATCTGAAAGGCGTTTTTGAGCCTTGCAAAGGGACCGGCGCTAAGAAGCAGCACGCTGCGTCCGCTTTGCATGAGACTTAGCAGTTCGTCGGCACTTACGTCATCGCGGACAATGAGACCTCCTTCACGCTCGGACTTCTTTGTAGGCATTACAGGCTTTGCCTTCGGGAAAACGTAAAGCTCCCACTCGTTATCGGCGTCGGTGTTGCAGCCGCCCAAGGTAACTTTGAGCTTAAGGGCGGTAGGCGTGTTAAATTTGGGTATGGTAAACGCCAAGGTGTAAAGCTTGGTTATGGCACCTGCGGGAAGGTCGGAAAGCCTTATTTCGCGGCGGATTATCACCTTATCCTTGCTGCTCAAGCGAACGGTTAGGGTGGCTTTGTCGAGTGCTTCGCCGTAGTTTGAAACGAGAATGGGTATCTCTATGCGCTCTCCGGAGGTGTAGTTTATGTTGCGCGGAAGGTCGGCGAGTAAAACGGTGTCGGCGTTGTAGCGACGTACGTTTTCCACCGTTTCACCGGGCTTTAGCTCATAAAACTCGTTCATCATTCCAACGCAATATCCAAAGGTATGCCAATGGTGGTCGATGTCACCCAAATAATCATAGCCCGCGAACGTGTCGGCTCGACGGCAGATCTCGAAGCAATGCTTGCGCATTCTGCGCTGCCACTCCGAGGAATTTCTGTAATAAATCGGTGCTCGGTCAATAAGCCCCTTTTCGGTCAGATGCCTTTCAACGGATGAGAACAGCTCTGTATCCGCTATTCTGCTTCCCTTATACCTCGGTGCGAGGGAGAGATCCACGTAGGTACCGTTAATGCATATTTCGTGTGAGAGTAAGGGCTTGCCGTAGATGGCGTTGCATACGTCAAGATATGAGGGGTCGCCGCCGTCGGAGCGGTAGCTCGTCTGACCGCGGGAATAGGTGTTGTATACGTCGCAGAACTCGCCCAAAGCAGCAAGTCGTACCGGGTTGTGCGGGAACGGCTCTTCAACCTTGCAATCTCCCCAGCTGTGGTACTCTATACCGCGCATAGCCGACATCGGTGAGAAGAGCGAGTCGCTCTCGTTGTGTACGAGCTTCGCGCAGGCGCGAAGATGCTCGATATAATCCTCGTCGATTACCATTTCGTTTCCCGAGGAATACATTACAACCGACGTGTAAAGACGTGTGAATCTGACAATGTCCTCCCATTCGCGGTAGGTGGTGTTGTTTGGGGTCTCAACCTCTATAAGAATTCCAAGCTCGTCTGCGGCCTCCATGTATTCCGCCATTGGGACCCACGTGTGGAATCTGATCGCATTGAAGCCCAACTCCTTGAGCTTACGTATGATGGCACGGTAATACTTCTTGTCACGCGGCGGATGAACGGTCATAGGGTAGTATCCATGCTCGCATATTCCACGGAACATGAATGGGTTGCCGTTGAAGGTGAGGCGTATTCCGTCCGATATAAGTCTGCGTATGCCGAATTTTCGGCTGATTTCTCCACACGGGGTGGCTATAACAGCTGTGTATAGCTTTGGAGATGAGGGGGACCACAGGGAATATTTATCGGTAGCGAAGGTGCAGGAGTCGTTGCCTGCGTCTATTCTACCTTCATCCACAAGGGTCGTTCCGTCGTAAATGCGTACGTTGACGTTTTCTTTAGCTGACCCCACCGAAAAAACAGTGAACGCGGAAAGGTCCCTTGCGGTGCTTACAAACACGTCACGGATGCCGCGTTTATCGCTTCTTATCTCTACATCACCGTAAATTCCACCGGTGCATTCGTTCGCTGCACGAGACGTACAACCTGACACGGGTCGGCACTTATAGCCCTCTTGGCGCATATTTGATACAACAAGGGTGATAGTGTTAATTCCGGATTTAAGCACAGATGCCGGAATGGGGAGGGTGAACTCTGAGGAATAGCCATCGTGCCTTCCTATATAAATTCCGTTTATCCAAGCGGAAAGGGTGTTTTGTGCGCCACCTACGTAGAGGTAATAATCACCCTCGGGGGCTTCATTAATCAGAAGCTCGCGCTTGTAAGCGAACGCACCAAGAACGGTAGGGAGTGCCATATCGGGTACGTATCCCGCCTGAGGATAACGCTGCAGGGTGTAAAGCGGATTCCAGCATAGCTTGGTATGCAAGGGACTTTTGCGAAACTCGCCAAGCATATCCTCCCAGTATCCTGGCACTGCGTTTGAAATGGCGTATCCCTCAAACTGCGGCTCCACCTTTGAAGTATATTGCTCACAGCCGAGAAAATCCATTCTCCAATTGCCGTTAAGTTTCATAGCCGAATCTTTGTTACTCATAGCTACCTCGCTTTGATTTGTGTGGCGGTTTATGCGAACACCACTTAAACATGAATATATTATACATCGCGCGTGCGCTAAAATCAATACCGAACGTTAAAAAAAAACACAATGTTTTTATTGAAAAAATCCGTGCGTTTGATTAAACGATTGCATTTAACACTATTGAGATTTTGTGATGAAATATGATGACAAATCAGCGCAATACGTAAACAATTATATCCAAATCAATCGAATTACCGAGTCGCGATCACGAGTTACTTGAATTTTGACGGTGCAATTCCAAAGAATTTCTTGAAGAAAACAGAAAAATAGTTCGGTGATGCAAAGGAGAACTTTTGTGAAATTTCTGAAATCGGGATACCCTCTCTTACCATTTTTGCCGCCGCGTTCGCGCGCAGTGATATATAGTATGACTTAGGGCTGACGCCCGCGTAAGAGTAGAATAGAAGCTTTAGGTAGCTGACACTGATGCTAGAGCGCTTGGCGATTTCGGACAGCGTGCAGTTTTCGTATATTGCCTCGTGCATTTTCATTACAGCACTCTCGTATTGTGATGCTGACTCCGATACTACCGTTTCCGCTCTTGCATGCTCGCTTGCGAGGCGTATGCAGAATACCAAAAGCATCGATGTGAGCAGCTGTCCTTCAAATTCATTTCCCAGATTATCGTTTACGTACGGTATAAGCCTTTCTGCAAGTGCTTCAAACTCCCCGCGCTCGCTGTGCGAAAGAGTGAAAACGCTGTAACTCAGCTCACGTGGCATATTCCCATCGGTGTGGAATGTAAACGTGTACCCCTCGGGTGTGCTGCCCTCGGCGCTTTGCTCTCTGTGGAATGCCATCGGCGGATGAAATATGACGTCGCCAGCCTTCATATTATATACCTTACCGTCCTGGGTCATAAGGATTTCACCCGACATGACGTAATTTACCTCCCAGAAGTCGTGCGCTTCTCCGCGAAATAAAAAGTCAGGCTCATGTTTGAAACGAAACGCCGTATGGAAGCGGTCTATAGCGAATTGTTGATTTACTTCTCGATTAACCATAATATATCCTTACTGTCTAAAAACATAATTTTTCTATCTTTTATCGCATTGTCTTGTGCTTTTCGACGTGATATAATGAGTATACAACAAACGCATCTGCGTGTCAATAATGTGAGGGCAAAATGGAAAAGAAAGTTAAAGTGGGTTATATAGGCCTTGGCAGGCGAGGTCTTGGTGTTCTGACGAGAAACGTAGCTAAGATGAAGGATGTGGAGGTGGCAATGGTGTGCGATCTCAGAGATGAAAAGCTTGAGGAAGCGCGTGCCGTCGTTCTTGAGCGCTCGGGTTACGAGCCGCTTGTTACGAAGGATTATCACGAGGTGCTTAACAACCCTGATATAGACGCTGTTTTTATTATGATAGGCTGGAGCGGCAGACCGGAGATGGCTATCGAGTCCATGCGTGCAGGTAAATATACCGCAGTTGAGGTTGGGTGTGCCGACACTATCGAAGAGTGCTACGCATTGGTAGACGCATACGAAGAAACCGGAACTCCCGTTATGATGATGGAGAATTGCTGCTATGATAGAAGAGAGATGGTAGCATACAATCTCGTTGAGCAGGGACTTCTTGGAGAGATAGTACATTGCACGGGCGCATATATGCACAATCTGAACGAGTGCGAATTCTTCAAGGACATTGATGGCGAGGGCGCGATGCACTACAGGCTTCCGCTCTATCAGTCGCGTAACCGCGAGAATTATCCTACACACGCTCTCGGTCCGATTTCCAAGCTCCTGAGACTGAATCGCGGCAACAGAATGCTCTCGCTTGTATCCGTCGCATCCAAGAGTCGCGGCATAAAGTCGTATGCGGCGCGTCACTTTGGAGAGGACAACAAGTATGCACTTATGGACTACAAGCAAGGCGATATCGTTGATACGCTTATAACCTGTGCAGGCGGAGAAACGATTCATCTTACTCTCGATACTACGCTGCCGCGCTCTTACTACAGCCGTAATTTTGGCATTAGAGGAACCGAAGGCTTCGTTGACGAAGCGCGCCGAGTGGTATGGTTTGAGCATATGGGCGGTCACTCGTGTATTGCAGAATCCGTAGTTGACAACGAAGAAGAAATGTTCAAGAAATACGAGCATCCCCTCTATAAGCAATATTTTGAAGAGGGCATAGAGGACGAGGGAAGCCATAGCTCGATGGACTGGCTTGTCTGCCGCGCCTTTATAGAAAGCGTGCAAAAGGGCATAAACACCCCGATAGATGCTTATGACGCCGCGCTTTGGCTTGCGATAGGTCCTCTCAGCGAAAAATCTATTTCCGAGGGCGGTACAGCTGTCGAGGTTCCCGATTTTACGCGCGGAAAGTGGCAAAACCGAGAGCCGTATGCAGAGTGCAAATACTGCTTGGCAAAGGTTTGCTCCGAGCCTGAAACGCCGATACACCTGTAATATGTTCAGTGATAGATGCGCGAAAAGCCTCGCGCATCTATCATTTTTGCTTACGCCAAACACGCTTTGAGAATCATTTGACCGAAAATGCAAAAAAACTAAAAAAGGTATTGCAAAACTCAATTATTTATGGTATAATAACAACCGTCAATATAGGCACAGCCTAAAAGTGAATATGCAGAGGTATCGAAGTGGTCATAACGGGGCTGACTCGAAATCAGTTTGTGCCAAAAGCACACGAGGGTTCGAATCCCTCCCTCTGCGCCAAAACGAAAGGACTCCAAAGCGGAGTCCTTTCGTTTTCTTTTGGTGCATTAAGATTCATTGTTGAAGTGCCGGCGTTATCGTGTTATAATATAGTTACCGAATCTGTAACGAAAAGGAGAAATGTATGACGTTTGTGGAAATTTTTACTTTAGTTGCGATCATAATACTTGCTGTTTTTCTGCCTTTTTGTATAACAATGGGAATCTTAGATTACAAGAAAAATAAGGACAAGTGTGTTAAACTCTCACTCGAAGCCGAAGAGGAGATTTTTAATAAAGAGCCCGAGGTATCGGTGCTTCACGCTGAGGTTGTCGATATGTTTTGCGGGGTAGAGTGCATTGGGCATAGGTTGCCAAAAACGATTCGTTATTTCACGGTGGTATTCAAGAGCGATGATGGTGCGGTTTTAAGTCTTCCTGTGCTTGAAGAAATGTATCATGGTTTCGAGGTTGGACTTGTTGGAACGCTCAAACTTATCAACGGCGGGCTAGATAGCTTCGTTTTGGACGAGCAATAAAATAAAAAAGAAAAATCAACGCCGCCGAATTGTCCGACAGCGTTGGTTTTTTGTTATTTTGCAACATAAGTTTGCATTAATAGGCTTACCACCCGAGCTTTTTGCACTCTTCGTCGATGGCGTCCCACATGATATCCTCGCACCAATAATGACCTTTCGGGGTTATGATGAGGCGGCAATTATCAGCCGAGCCGGCAGCAGTATAGATGCTTTCTACGGTTTTGTATGCCTTTTCTACGCCGTACAGCGGGAAGATACGATCCTCTTTTCCGGTTACAACGATCAAAGGTCTGGGCGCGATCAGGCAAGCGAGATCCTGCATTTCAAACCATAGGTAGGCGTGGGGGATGAAGTTGCAGGAGCAGTGATACCAGTTCATTATAGAATCTTCATAGGTGCAGAATGCGGATGCGGGGGCAGAAAACTTGATTCGTTCGTCATAGGCCGCGGCGTAGAAGCTCATGGTTCCGCCGCCGGAATTGCCCGTGATAAAAATCTTGTCGGTATCACACTCGGGGAATTCCGCGAGCGCATCTATAGCCTTCGATACGTCCCACATTCGCTCACCAAGAATGGTACGCCCAAGCATAAGGGCGATATGAGCGGTGTACTCGCACATTTGAGCATCCTTCTGGTGCCTTTCATTTGGCCTGCGCTCTCCCATGCCCCTCTGCTCGATTGCTAAGGCGATATATCCGTGTTTGACAGCTTGTACGGCAAAGGCGCCTCTGCCAAGTGCATAGTCGGGGTTCTCGTCGTCCTTGGGCTCAGCGATGGAATTATGGAAGCCGGATGAATGACCCTGTAGCGTGATTGCAACCGGATATTTCTTCTTGCCGGTATTCGGAATAAGAAGGTAGCAGGGTACTATTGCACCATGCTCACTCTCGAATGTGAAGCGGATCTGTCTATACCCCTCCTTCATCACTTCCTTCTCAATCTCTACGTTAAGTGGAGTTGCGTTCTCTGCAATTCTGTCGATTCCTGCGAGCGAAATTAGCTTTTCTCGCACGTCATCGCGCCACTTTTCATAGTTTTTATCGGGATTGAATGACAGCGCAGGGGTAGCGCTGTTCATCATTAAACGGTGGCAAAGATCACCTTTAATTTCTCTCATAATACTTTCTTCCTAATCTAAATGTATGACTTTACTTATTTCAGTCGTTTTCCAATGAGATTGTCGACATAATTCCAAACGTCGATGCGGTCCTCTATGGCCGGCTCAATCGCTCTAATATGAGATATAGTGGCCTCGCTCGTACTTGTCAGATCCTCATCGCTTGCGCGCGCCGCTGCAAGGGCGGCCAACAGCTTCACGTTTTCCGCGTGGTAAGCGAGAGATGCATAAGGCTCGTAGCTTGAATTGGTAGTAATTTCGGGGTGCGACGCCAAGAATTTATCAACGTACGCGGGGATCCGTTCAAAGCGAGCTGCCGCTTCTTCTGATACTCTTGGGCGCTCGCCGCGCATATAAGGGGGATCGAACAGACGCGTCAAGCCCTCAAGGTAGGAGCGTACGTCTGCTGCGAGTGAGCCGTACTCAGCTATAAAGTATTCGTCAGCGGTCTTATCAAAGTCAGCATCCTTGTTCCAGAGGGCGCGAGCCATTCCATAGATAGGAAGTCCCGTGGGGAACGCCGAGCGTGAAAGCTGACAACTTATCATTCCGTCAAGACCGAGAAGGTCGAGATCCTTCATATCGCTGAACATGGTTCGCGAAATATCCATGTATCCGGGGTCGGACATATGATCCCACATAAGGTGGTAATCGAATATGAAGCCACTGCCCGGGAACATTCTGCGCCAGTCATCAAGATACGAAATGTTGGTAGCAACGTCGCTCGGGAATACCAGCTTATTTCGCTCGAAGGGTCTACGGTCGGTAACGGCGCTTTCAACACCCTCGCGCAGCGTTGCCGAATATGTGCGTGTTATGGGGGCGAACATCATTAGGAAACGATCGGGATTCTTGATAACCTCATGTTCGGGCGCCCAAAGCAGGTCGACATACGCCAAAAAGGCAACTTTAGTATCTATTTTACGCGCTGTAAGAAGCTCATCTACTTCGTTCAGTAGCATTACGTAATAATCTGACGGGCGCGTATCTCTGCAGTCTTTGCACTCACAGTTGTTGTTTGTATCGTCCGCCAACCATAGATGCACTACCGAAACCGTTGGATGCCGCTCGCAGTAATCCGCGACCGCCTCGGCAATACGGGTGCGCACGTGCGGCTTGCTGTAGCAAAGGTTCGTGTTCAGCGGAACGCCGTTCCAGGTCTTGCGCTCGCCGTTCACCTCGGCAAGAATATCGAAATACTCCTTCGGCATTGTGCTTTCGTCCAGTTTGCGCCAGCCCTCGCCCTCAACGCCAAAGGGAACACAGGTCCATCCGTGCCCTACTGCGTGGTGCTTGAGTCCGCGCTTTGCAAGCTCGGACGTCAGTCTTGCAAGTATCTCGTCGATTTCTTCGACCGTCTTCGGATCTTGTGGGAGAGTAGGGTTGCACTCATGCTCGTACCAACGCTGGAAGAAGGTTGTCGGTCGGAAGAATTGAAAGAAGTAAGAGTTCATACCAACGCGAGGAAGGAACTCGATCATCTCGCGGACATGCTCCTCGGATACTGCGCCCTCGATACATACGCCTCTGTGTCTGCGGGAAGCGGTCTCTGCAACCTTAACGGTAATATCGGTATCGAGGCTGCGCTTCGGGATATGCTCGCCGCCTCTGCCGGGATGCGTCCATCTGCAACCTAATTCATATAAGAAGCGATAGGCTGCAATCAGCACGGCACACGGGGTACTTCCACCTATGTAACCGCGACCGTTCACAACGTATATATCAATGCTATCGCGCGACGTATCACCGTCTAAAAGACGTAAGGAAAGCTCAATGCCTCCGTCGGCCATTTCGAGCTTGCTATCCATTGCCTTCAGACAACGGTATAGCTCCGAAGCCGCGTATTCGAATACTTCGCCCAAAGGCGCACTTGTAATTCTAAAGTTCATATCTGCTCCTAAGTGTTATATAACACCCACAGTATACCAAAACTAATGAGAAAAAGCAAGGATTTTCCGATTAATTTGAAAAATCCTTGCCTTGCTAATTTGACACTAAAAGTGATTTTTGATGAAAAACATCGAAAAACTATGAGAAATCAAAGGAAATTACCGAGATGGCACCCTCTCCCCATGACTTTTTGGGAATAAGTTTGATGCTGTCGTATACCTTGTTGCAGTCGATATGCCATGCGCGCTTACGGTTGTCGGTGACGTTGAGAATTATATCCTCGGCTCCGTCCTTAGAGCCTATGAGTGTGAACTCACGACACAGCGTGGTAGGCATATGCATTATGGGGCTGTCAAGCAGATGATTAGCTCGGGTTGAATGTCCCTGCTCGCACCAACCGCCCGGCAGAGTTTCACGATTGAGGTCGCTGTCGAATACGATGTGCACAGAACATATCTTACTTGGCGCAAAGCGGTACTCAATAGCTTTGCCTGCCTCAACCTGACATTTTCCGCTATTTTCATCACTGCCGTAGCACTCGTGTATTCTATCCTCGCCGTTTCTGATTGTATCAGACGCGCCTATAAGTGTAGCATTCTTGCACACCTCGCCAACCTCGCGCCTCTTCGAGGGGAGGAAGCAGTCCTCGTTCAGTAATAGTTTCTGAAGCTCTGTGAGCTTTTCAAGATATACTCCGTGGGGAGTGATATTGTTTTTTGTTGCCAGCGCTGCCGCCTTACCTACAGCCTCGCCAAGGAGTGCGCAGGTTGCCATAACGCGTATACTGCTCATGGCGGTGTGTGTCATACTGATATTTCTACCTGCAAAGAATAGATTTTCCACGTTCTTTGAGTAGAGTGCGCGGTAGGGAAGAGAATAGGGAGCGGGGGTGGAGAAATCGGTGTTAGGTACTCCGCGATGATAAAATCCGCCAGGGAAGTGGTCGTCAAGCGGCCAGCCGCCGTAAGCGATTTCGTCCTCAAACACGCGTCCGCCTGAGATATCGCGCTGCGTTACTATATATTCTCCGCACATTCTGCGCGATTCGCGCTTTCCGGGGAGGAATCCGAGGAAGTCAACGTCCCAATTCTCGGC
The DNA here is from genome assembly GCA_964482885.1 of uncultured Ruminococcus sp. Classification (GTDB taxonomy): domain Bacteria; phylum Bacillota; class Clostridia; order Oscillospirales; family CAG-272; genus UBA1740. The sequence continues at coordinate 11,664 of CAYZZJ010000004.1, forward strand.
TTTGAAATTGCCCGAATTTTTGACGTAATCCCAAGTACCGAGAGCCAAAGCTACAAGCTCGTCGCGAAGCTCCTCGGTATCACCAATGCTATCCCTGTTTCCGCCAAGCTCGAGATACCAGAAGTTTTCGGTTTCATCGTATATGTCGGGCATGCGGTTCTCGAAGTCCGCGTCACCAAGCTTTGTTGCAAATGACGGGGGAATGAAATCAATCTTTCGATTCGTTTCTCTGCCGTAGACGAGGCAGGACATACCCATTGTCATGCTGTCTGCGGTCTCTTGCGTAGTGTCTTCACCAAATTCATATTTGCTTTCGCGTCCAAGCCTGAACTCGGCGCCCGTGAGGGGAGCAAGAATACTGTCGCCCGAGCAATCGGCGAAATACCTTGCCGATACGGTGATAAAGCGCTGTGTGGTCATCTGATATCCCTTGACCTCGGTGATACGAACGCTTCGTCCGTCGGAGAATTCACCACTCTCGGTGGTGGAATCAAGACAGGTCGTATTAAGCAAAAGCGTTATATTTTCCTCTCGCTTGACAAAATCGTAAAGAATGCTGTCCCAGATAGCATAGCTCTTGGTAGGATTACGGTAAAGGCTCTCGAGCATTATCTCCTCGAGAATACCGGTCTCACGGTTGTTTCTGCCCTTTGCACCGCATACCCACATTCTTATTTCGGAGGAAGCGTTACCGCCTAGCACGGGCCTTTCATGCATAAGGACAACACGAACTCCCTCGCGAGCTGCAGCTATGGCCGCTGCAATTCCCGCCATACCGCCTCCGACAACGCAAAGATCGCATTCAATTCTTCTGTTTTCAAGCATTCTGAAATACTCCTTGACATTTATTTGAAATGTATATATACTTATTGTAGTACATTTTTCTCGCCAAAACTAGTGATTGTTGGCACAAAAATATGAAAATAATGCATGGAGCTGCTATGGAGAGCATTGTAGTAAAAATATCCTCATACATAGAATACCTGTGCGCCCTGGGGCTAGGGGTATCTATTCACTTTACCGCGGAAAGCATCAATAGATTGCCTTATCGAATATGGAAGCACCTTTTGCCGTACAATTCGCACAATAATCCGTACTGCATATCGGTTAAGGCTTGTAGTGCGGAATCCTGCTTAGCGCATCAGCATGCGATTTTGGGTAAAATGACAAATGAACAAGAGATGTTTGAGTGCTACGCGGGAGTAAAGGAGTACGTGTTCGGAATTCCTCACGGGAGCTACACCGTCGGCTACGTTACGGTCAGCGGCTACAAATCCGAAAGCCTACCTTTGTTAAAGTGCGGCACGCAATTTGCTGCGGCGCTTTCTGATGATCCTGTTCCAACAGAGCTTTGTGAAACGCTGATACCACCGCTTTGCATTATGCTTGCACGCCTGTTTGAAATGTGTGATATGCTGGGCGATAACGAGTACAATATGATTTCTCAATACCTTGCTGAGAATCATACAACGCTCGATTTCGACAGCCTTTGTCGACATTTTTCGCGTAGTAGGTCGTATATGAGCCATATGTTCAAGAAAACGTTTGGCACTTCATTCTCGGAATATTGTAACAATCTCAGGCTTGCCGATGCGGAAAGGCTTCTCGTTGTTACCGAATTGCCTGTAACCGAAATTGCACTTAGCTGCGGCTTTGAGGACGCAAGCTACTTTATACGTTTGTTCCGCAATAAGTACGTGCTTACTCCTTTGCAATACCGTAAGAAAAACATCAAAGGTTAAGAAATACACTCGACCGTGAATATCGTCGGTCGAGTGTATTTTTATATCAAAGCCTCTGTCAGACCAAATATAATTGCATCGGTGTTATCGGGAGAGTATTCGATCTCCTCGGAGTAAATGCGCAGAGCTTCCTCGATGCTACCGCAGGATCCATATATACTCGTGGTAGCACGTACTGAAATTAGCGCAAAGGCGATTTTCGCTCTTGCATCGATATCATTGTCTGCAGTGCCGAGATGGCGGTATATGAAGTACCAAAGCATTCGACATAAGCTGTCGTATGAAGCTGTGGCGGGTGTTGAATTTATGATATAACGTCTGTTATCCTCTGAGATGTATTCCGCCTGAGAATATATACGACGCATATTTTCGAGCGAAAGCAATGACTTCGGGATAGCGAAGATCGCCCCAACCTCCTCCTCGAGCGCATCATACGAGCTTGCGCTCTTTATGATAGCAAATATCCGATTGCGGTATTCGGGTACGGGGAATTGCATCTCAGCAGCAGGTAAGTCATCATCACCTACTATAACAGCGTCATTGCTTGCGGGGGAGGAAAGTATAATTCGCGCCGCTTCGATACAAGAAGCTCCAAGTCCCAGCTCTACGTGAGTTCCGAGGTCGTTATAAAATCGCGGATGCTCCCTGCAGATATCACTCAGGTAATCGTCTCCGTATTCGCATATAATTTGACACAAGCCGTCCTTTGTAAGGTGCGGACACCTGCCGTGGCTGTCAAGAGGGATATAGCGCCCCTCATCATCGGTGGCTATGTTATCGGTAAGAAATACGGAATAACTGCCGCGTGCGGACTTGTATTTGCGGCAAGCATCGTCGCTAAGCTCTATGCGCCAGCCGATACAGCAGCTGTGCGTGCATTTATCCGCGATGCAGCGAAACTCCTTATAATATCTAGGTGCGTATATTTTCATGGCTACCTCGGCTGTTTCTTTATTCTTCTGTATTCCGATGGGGACATTCCGACAATTGCCTTAAAGCTTCTGCCAAAATGGGTCATGCTTTTATATCCTATTGCTTCGCTAAGCTCGGAGATGTTCATATCTGTTCCCGCGAGCAGTTTTTGTGCCTCCTTGATTCGCACACCGTTCACGTATTCGACAAATGAAACGCCGGTCACCTTTTTGAACGTGCGAGAAAAATAGCTTTGGCTTATGAAGAAACGCTCCGATATCGATTCGAGAGTAATATCATCGTCGAAGTGGTTATTTATGTAGGCTGCTACTTCGGATACTGTTTTGTGAGTAGTGTTCTCGGTTACGCTTTCTTTAGATTCGTCGCCCTCAGCATGCCTCGAGGCGAGGAGAAGAAGCTGGTAAAGTGCCGTTCTCAGAAAGTCCTCGTATCCGGGAGATTTTGCGTTGTACTCATTTGTCATTGACAAGAGCAGGTTTTCCACAAAGCTCTGCTCTTGGAAATTGAGTTTAATAAGATTGATATCCTTATCAAAGCATTCAAAGATATTATGCTCGCCCATAAGATCTGCCAGATCCCGAACAAATGAGCTTCTGAACATTATGAGGCATCTGTCGTATCCATTCTTTCCGAAGTTGCTGGTACAGTGAATATCGTATGGCTTGATCAGAACGAAATTGCCACGCTTGACGTGGTAGGTTTTATCCTTAATAAAGTAGTATCGCTCGCCCGAATACAGGTAATATAACTCGTATGCGTTGTGATAGTGGTGATTGCGCTGAGAAACGGGTGCGGCCTGACTCATGCGTTGAATTGCAAATTGCTTGTCGTAGAGTATGCCCAGACCGATCATAGATTCATCGGCTCTTTCGCCTGTTTCCTGTAATGCCGTATCTGTCATTTATACCTCCGAGTGCGTTTGTTGCATATGCTTATCGTTAACACAGCCATTTTACCACGCTTTGCGGATATATTCAATAGGGAAAACGAAGAAAAAGAGAAAAAATAGCGCAAGAAATGTAGAATTCTAATAACATAGTCAATATATGTTGTTGCAAAATATGTAAAAATTGTGCTATCATAAAGAAAAAAGCAAACAGGAGGCTTTTATAAAATGGCAAACAAAAAAAGATTTGTACAGGTTGGCGTAGGCGGAAGAGCGAAGTTCTGGTATAAGGGTCTTGTTACCAATTATTCGGATACCTCTGAGCTTCTTGGCTTCTGTGATATTAACAGAACCCGTCTTGAGTATGCTAACAGAGTTCTCGTCGAGGAGTGCGGATATCACGCAGTTCCGCTTTACGGCGCAGATGAGTTCGAGAAGATGATCGAGGAGCAGAAGCCCGACATCGTTATGGTAACCAGTATTGACAGAACACACGATAAGTATATAATCAAGGCTATGGAGATGGGCTGCGACGTTATTACCGAGAAGCCTATGACTATGTCTGCAGAGAAGTGCCAGGCTATTCTTGACGCAGTTAAGAGAACCGGTAGAAATCTTCGCGTTACCTTCAACTACAGATACGCTCCTCACAACACCAAGGCTCGTGAGCTTATCAGAGACGGCGTTATCGGCGATGTAAAGCAGATCCACTTCGAGTGGATGCTTAACACCAGCCACGGTGCGGATTACTTCAGAAGGTGGCACAGAGATAAGAGAAACTCGGGCGGTCTGCTTGTACATAAGTCTACGCACCACTTCGACCTCGTTAACTTCTGGCTTAACAGCAAGCCTAAGCAGGTATTCTCCTTCGGTGATCTCCTCTTCTACGGTAGAGAGAATGCCGAGAACAGAGGTATTACTAAGTTCTATTACAGAGCTAACGGCTCCGAGTATGCAAAGGATGATCCATTCGCGCTTCACATGGCAGGCAATCAGGGACTTGAGGATCTCTACCTTAACGCAGAGGCAGACGACGGATACCTTCGTGACCAGTCTGTATTCGGCGACGGTATCTCTATCGAGGATACCATGAACGTTCTTGTAAGATATGAGAACGGTGCAATTATGTCCTACTCCCTTAACGCATTCTCCCCCATCGAGGGCTTCAGAGTTACCTTTACCGGTACTAAGGGCAGAATGGAGCTTCAGGTTGGCGAGGCTTCTTACGTCAATGCCGGAGGCGATGCTAAGAACGAGGGCGCTGCAAAGAACAAGTCCATTATAGTATATCCTCAGTTCGGTACTCCTTACGAGGTTGAGATCCCTGAGGGCATCGGTGGACACGGCGGCGGAGATCCCATTCTCCAGAAGGATATCTTCGGCGTGCCCGAGTACGACGAGTTCCATAGAGCGGCATCTCACATTGACGGTGCTATGTCTATTCTTACCGGTATTGCAGCTAATAAGTCTATCGCTACTGGCATGCCTGTTAATGTTGCAGACCTCGTTAAGTTCTGATGATGGTTGATATAACGAAATTTTCCCCCGACAACTGTCACGAGCGGCTCCTGTTAAATCGGGAGCCTCTCCTAAGATATAACAACGAGCGTGATTTTGAAGCATGGCGCGAACAGGTGCGCTCAAAGCTTATCGAGCTTGTAGGAGATATGCCCGAGCGTGTACCGCTCAATCTACAGATCGAGTGGAAGGAAACGACGGATAGCTTCACAGAGTATCGCTTCGTATTCGATTCCGAGGTCGATAGCTCGGTGCCATGCCACCTTCTTATCCCTCATTCTGCGAAGAAGCCTTGTCCTGTAGTAATATGCCTGCAGGGACACTCTACCGGCATGCACATTTCACTTGGACGTGCTAAGTTTGATAAAGACGACTCGAGCGGTGACAGAGATTTTGCTATTCAGATAGTCAGGGAAGGGTACGCAGCGCTTGTAATAGAGCAACGCGCATTCGGAGAGCGTATCAGTCAGAAGATTATCGATCATAATCCGTATTATCGCACAACGTGCTATCTGCCCGCTATGGCAGCCTCGCTGCTTGGCAGAACGCTGATAGGCGAGCGCGTGTGGGATATCTCGCGTGCAATCGACTGTCTTTCCGAGTTTGAGGAAATAGATACCGAGAGAGTAGCCTGTATGGGTAACTCCGGCGGCGGTACGGCTACCTATTATGCAGCCGCTCTTGATGAGCGTATCAAGATAGCTATGCCGTCATGCGCTGTCTGCTCGTTCTCGCAATCGATAGGCACTCTTTATCACTGTGCTTGCAATTACGTTCCCGGAATAGGTAAGTACATGGATATGGGTGATCTCACGGCTCTGATAGCTCCGAGAAAGCTTATCGTCGTTGCAGGCGCTAAGGACACAGGCTTCCTTCTGCCCGGTGTTGAATCTGAGTATAAGGTCATAGAGAAAATATACGAAAGAGCGGGTGTTCCCGACAGCTGCAGGCTTGTGATAGGGCCGGAGGGGCATCGCTTCTACGCAGATCCCTCGTGGAGCGTTTTCCGCGAGTTGTCGGGTTGGGATTGAGTGGATCTCATGAATATATTTAGAAAAACATTTTTTGGAGAACGAAATGAATTATATTGAAACGTTAAAGGAAAAGCTTGCAAACAGAGAGAAGATATATTCCACCATGCTTTGCCATGTAGGATTTACGCTTCTTCCCCGTATTTATAAGAATGGCGGGCTCGATATGCTCGTTATGGATCTTGAGCATGGCTCGTTCTATCCCGAGAACATTGGTGATTTCTGCATGGCGTGCCATGCACAGGAGCTGCCTGTTATCGTAAGAGTACAGGACTGTGAGTATCACTGCATTTCCAAGCCGATCGATATGGGTGCGGACGGTGTTCTTATTCCTCGTACAGAGACTATGGAGCAGGTAGAGACCGCTATTAACTCCCTTCGCTTCTATCCTTACGGTAAGAAGGGGGTTGGCGGACGTGCGCTTCTCAGATACGACGGAGAGTTTTCCGATATTTATAAGATGAATGAAAACCGTCTGCTCTTTATCCAGATCGAGTCGAAGCAGGGAACCGATCTTCTCGACGAGATGCTTACCAAGTATGGTGATCAGATCGCGGGCGTAATTATCGGTCCTAACGATATGGGTGTTTCGATGGGCGTCGGTCTTGATATGCAGCATCCTGACCTGATTGCAAATATTGAAAAAACCGTAGAGATATGCCACAAGCACAAGAAGTCCATAGGTATGTTTATGTGTAACGATAACGAGGCGGAGTATTGGCATGGCAAGGGCATGAATATATTCTGGGTTGGTACGGAGCTTGGAATGCTCGGCGCTGAGGTTAAACGCAATAAGTGCAGAATTGACGCATTTTAATTAAGGAGCTGTTATGAAACCTTGGGAAGGCTATATGGAGCCGTTTCGTATCTTCGGTAATCTTTACTTCGTAGGCACTAAATTCGTGTCATCGCACGTTGTGGATACGGGTGACGGACTTATACTTATAGATTCGCAATATCCTCAGTGTACTTATCTTTTGCTTGAAAATATACGCAAGGTTGGTCTTGATCCCTACGATATCAAGTATATACTCCATTCGCACGGTCACTACGATCACCTCGGCGGCACAAGAGCATTGGTGGAGCTTATCGGTGCTAAAACCGTTTTGGGCCGACCTGACCGCGACTATGCGAACGGAACGCTCGATCTTACCTGGGCAAAGGAGCTGGGGTACGAGTACTATGAGATGTTCGAGCCTGATATACTGATTGATGACGGCTACGTTTTAAGGCTTGGCAATACCGCAATCAGATGTGTCAGTACACCCGGTCATACTCCCGGTGTTATGTCCTTCTTCTTTGACGCAACCGATGGCGTGAACACCTATCGTGCGGCTATGTTTGGCGGCGCTGGTATGAACTCGATGAGGCTCAAATTCCTTGATAGATACGGGCTTCCTCATTCGCTGCGCGACGATTTCCTTAACTCGCTCGCTAAGGTGCGTGACGAGAAGGTTGATATTCTAATAGGAAATCACCCGGGTGACGTAGATACGGCGGGTAAGTATGCTCGCATGCAGGCAGGTGAGGAAACTCCCTTCCTCGATCCTACGGCTTGGCATCGCAGGCTTGATTATTGCCGCAAGCAGTTTGACGATATGGTGGCAAAGGGACAGTAATTATGCGAAAGATCGTAATATTTAATCAGATGTCAGACCCGCTTGCTCACGAGCATGAGGTTTTCTCCCGCTTTGATGCCGTTGAGGTCGTGAAATCAGCGGCAGTTACGGAAGAAGAACTTATACGCGATGCAGAGGATGCGGAGGTAATACTCTTTACCTCGGCAAAGCTTACTTCCAACGTTGTTAAATCGCTTAAAAAGTGCAAGCTTATGGTGCGTTACGGCATCGGCTATGATACTGTAGATACAGAAGCGGCGCGCGAGTGCGGCATTTATGTCTGCAACGCACCGAATTACGGTGTTACCGACGTTGCTGAACACGCCTTCGCTCTTATGCTTGCTTGCTGCAAGAACCTTACTCGCTTGAATGATAGAGTAAAAGCGGGAAACTGGGGCTTCCTGGATATGGGCGTATGGCAGAGGCTCAGTGGTAAGACAATCGGCTTTTTAGGCTTCGGAAAGATAGCTCGTGCTGTATGTGGCTTCACTGCACCGTTCAAAACCAAAACACTTGTGTATGATCCCTACATCGCTGATGACATTCTTGAATCGCTAGGCGCACAGAGAGTCACGCTTGATGAGCTGCTTTCGCGTTCTGATTTTCTAACACTTCATCTCCCTTTGTCCGATGCTACGCGCCACACTATAGGTGAGGCAGAGTTGGCAAAAATGAAGAAGAGCGCTATTATAATCAATACCAGCCGCGGACCTATAATTGACGAGGCAGCGCTTGTTGATGCGCTTGTGTCCGGTAAGATAGCAGGCGCAGGGCTTGACGTCTTTGAAGACGAGAGTGGAGGAATTGATCCGAGACTCCCGAAGCAGTATAACGTAGTTCTGACACCTCATGTTGCTTGGAATACTACAGAAGCGGTCGGTGCTTTGCACGAGGAGGTTACGGCAAACGTAGTTAAGTATCTCAGCGGTCAAAGACCTGACAGTATAGTGAACGGACTTTAAGAAAATACCGATAGAAAGACACAGCATTGTGCGCTCTCTATCGGTATTTTTATATTGTTATAGCGTCCTCAAGTACGTATGCGAGATCAATGGGTGTTGCAAGATTGTCACGCAGCCTCTCGTAGAAAACGAGAGCTTTACCAAAATCGGCAAATATATCTCCCGTCTCGGTTTCCGTATGCCCGCCGTTTTTGTCAGTCATTTCCACTCGCATGGAGTACAGTGATATCCCGTAGCTTGCAACCCTTGAGCTGTTAGTGACGAACAGCGTATACTTATAGAGTATTCCGTCTTCCTTTATTTCATCGATCCTTACAATCTTCTTGGTATCCTTTGTTTTTCTCATATATTTTCCTCCGCATTTTTCTACCCGATTAATTATAGCATTTTCAAAATAATATTTCCTGTCGAAAAAGCGATACAAAAACTTGCACAATTAGGTTATATTTTGAAAATCTTGCGAAAATTGACATAAAAGATAAAAAAGGCGCGCAGAAGCTAAGTTAAGCGCGCCGTTTTTATGAAGCCGTTAAGCAATTACAGAAGGTAAAGTTGCAGAATTTGTTATAAAAAATGCAGAATATGCCATTTTGTAGCCGTATAGCAATTAACGCAATATCAGAGGTCGGTAAGGAAAATTTCAGCCTCGCTATTAACCGTTCCGTCCTCGCGCACAGTCCTGAGATAGTACACTCCGCGCTCGTCGCAGCCACGCATTACAGTCAGAATTTCGCCTAGGGGAGCCTCTGCCTGGTAGTTAATGGAGATTGTATGTATTCTACGGCCACGCAGGGGTAGAAACGTGGAATACATATCTGGGTACATAGTGTTGTTCATATGATTGTTCTGATCGGTAACTCCGTAGCCAACCTGATACCTTCCAACCTCTGTGAGATTCTTCGGCATAATAAAGCGAGAGAGTATAAGCTCGTGCGGCTCGTGAGTCGTAAGACCAAGCTCAAAGTTGTTGACGCGCACCAAGCCTCGGGTTTCGGTGTCCATAAGCGCCCATGCAGATATAGCGCGACCGATGGTCCTGCCGTCCTTCTCGAGCGCATAGCAGCGGAAAAAGCTGTACCCTCTGCTCTCACAAGGAAAGGTGTATGCCGTGAGCTTGTCATAGGCACGCACAGGCTCGGTAAATTCCATTGTAATTCTCGATAAGAGGAAAGCTCTGTGCATATCGCGCAACTCGTCATAAGACATTCCGTTTTCGGTCAGCTGCGCTTGCGCGGCAGTCTGTATATACCGCATAAGTGCCGATGTTTTTGCAATACCGTTGTAGTCTACCTCGTGTATGTCAACCTCAATATCCTTTTTGAATATCATTCCGCACCTCTTTTTGATTTTGTATTTACATTATATACCAGTGGATTAAACAATTCAATGCAAAACTATTAAATTAATGTAAAGTGCTATGCGCATTTAGCTATATATACTTGAAATATCGCCGCCTTTATGGTAATATATTATCGAAAAATATAAGCGGAGTTATACGAGGTGGCACATGGTAGAGATAGTCAGACTTGATAAAGACCTTGTAATAATATATAAATGTGCAGGCACGCCAAGCCAGCCCGATCCCTCGGGTGATCCCGATGCTATGACCGAGTCTAAAGAACTGCTGGCATCGCACGGCGAGGATAGCCGTCTTTGGCTTGTTCACAGGCTTGACCGTACGGTTTCGGGCTTGTTGGTTTTTGCAAGAAATGAGCGCGCAGCAGCCGGGCTTTCGCGCATAGCCGCCGACGGCAGTATGAGTAAGCACTATCTTGCGGTGGTTGAGGGTGTGCCCGAGGGCGGTTTGTACCGCGATTACATATATAGAGATGCACGCTTGTCGAAGGCTTTTGTTACCGATCACGCCCGACGCGGAGTAAAGCTTGCCGAGCTTGAATGTACCAAAATAGCGACAAAAGATACTAGATCGCTCTGCCGCGTCAGGCTTCGCACGGGAAGATATCATCAGATCAGAGTGCAGCTTGCCTCCAGGAGATGCCCGATAGTGGGTGACGGCAAATACGGTAGCAGAGATAAGGGCGCGCGTATGCCTGCACTGACGGCATATCAGCTGGACTTTATGCTATTTGGTAAGCGGTATTCCGCACTTCGTTTGCCTAACACTAATGAATATCCATGGTGCGAGTTTGTCTATGAAATAGATGGCGAGAGGTTAATATATGACTAAGAAGCTTTATTATGAGAACGCATATATCAGGGAATTTGACGCGCGGGTAATATCGGTAGAGCCATGCGGTGATAAATATCACGTAGTTCTTGATGCTACCGCCTTTTTCCCGAATGAGGGAGGGCAGAGCGCCGACAGAGGCTTTATAGACAGCATAGCTGTCCTTGGCGTAGAGGAGCGCGGCGGAGTGATCTATCACGTAATGGCAGAGCGGCCTAAGAGCGAATACGTACACGGAATTATTGATTTTGATAACAGAATAGAAAAAATGCGAGCGCATACCGCGGAGCATATGCTGTGCGGAATTATTCATAGGCTGTACGGTTACGAGAACGTTGGTTTCCACATCGGTGATGACATGACGGTGACATTTGATGTCGACGGTGAGCTGAATGCCGAGCGGATAGCTGAGATAGAGCTTCTTGCGAACAAAGCGGTTATGGAAAACAGGGGGGTGCGTGCTTTCCTCCCGTCTGCCGAGGATTTGAAGCTGCTTGAGTACCGCGCAAAGCTTGATATTATGGAGAATGTCAGGATAGTTGAAATTGACGGAGTTGACGTATGCGCCTGCTGCGCACCGCACGTATCCCGTACCGGTGAGATCGGAGCTGTTAAGATAGTAGACTTTATACGTCACAGAGGTGGCATGCGCCTGTTTATGGTGGCGGGTGAGAGTGCTATGGCAGATTACGGAAGACGCTATGCAATAACGCGTTCGATCGGTGCTATGACAAGCACCCCGTCGCTCGACGTTTTTGCATCGGTCAAAAAAATGGCGGACGACAAGGCTGAGCTTGAAGCGAGAGTAAAGGCGCTAGCTTTGGAGTTGGTTCGTATGAAAGCGGAGTTTGTTACGCCTACCGAGCATAATGCCGTATACCTTCTTTCTGATGCGGGAATGGAGGAGATGAGAGAGTTTTCCAACGTTGCCATATCCAGGGTAGGCGGAATTTTGGTTGCAATATCGGGAAATGACGGTGAATATAAGTACGTTATATCCTCGGGTAGCGTGGATCTGCGCGCTAAAGCAAAGGAAATAAACGCAGCCCTTTTGGGAAAGGGTGGCGGCAGACCTGAGATGATAAGCGGCAGCTTTGCTGCATCGTACTCCGAAATAGAGGAATATTTCAGCAAATAAATAAGGCGGTCAAATGACCGCCTTGTATCTCTTATGCTTTGAAGCTGAGCACAATCTGCGACTTGGTGGGCTTGATAGCCGAGACCTTTACGCCTGCAGCGCGGAGCATACGCTTTGACTGCTCAACGTTCGGCTCGCCGTCATACTTGTTGGAGAGGTATACAACCTCTCTTATTCCGGCCTGAATTATAGCCTTTGCACACTCGTTGCAGGGGAAAAGACCTACGTACAGCTTAGCTCCGATGAGTGACTTTCCCTGTGCGTTAAGAACTGCGTTCAGCTCTGCGTGAACTACAAAGGGATATTTTGTTTCGCCGGCAGTCTCATCTCTGTTCCAAGGAAACTCGTCGTCGGAGCAGCCCTGCGGAAATCCATTATAACCGGTGGAGAGTATTCTGTTGCTTGCATCAACGATGCACGCACCAACCTGAGTGCTGGGGTCCTTTGATCGCTGCGCCGCGAGGAGGGCGACGCCCATGAAATATTCGTCCCAATTAATATAATCGTTTCTCTTTTCAGACATAATATCACTCCAAGTCTTGAATTTACATTATCATTGTAGCATAAGCAAAAGCGCTTGTCAACTACTACTTGCGGAGGTGCTGTTGGAAAACTGCAACATAAGTTATCATAATTGCCGTCTATGTGCCAGAGAGTGCGGTGTAAACCGCGAGCTTGGTGAGCTTGGGTATTGTCGCGCGAGTACCGTTCCCGTGATTGCGCGCGCCGCACTTCACGCTTGGGAAGAGCCTATAATTTCAGGCGACGGCGGCTCTGGAACAATATTCTTCAGTCATTGCTCTCTTGGCTGCATATATTGCCAAAACGGCACTATTTCGCACGGAAGCGTAGGTGAAGAGGTATCGTTGTCGCGCATCGCGGATATAATGCTGAGGCTGGAGCGTGAGGGCGCGCATAACATTAATTTTGTAACGCCGACTCATTATGCGCCTTCGGTTATCGAGGCTGTGAGGTGTGCGCGTGAGCGTGGCTTGGCATTGCCAATAGTTTACAATACCGCCTCATACGACTCGGTCGAAACTATTCGTGCGCTTTCCGGAACGGTGGATATATATTTGCCTGATTTGAAGTACTATCGCGCTAAGACGGCGGGCGATCTGTCCTTCGCTGCGAACTACAGAGAGGCAGCGCTTTTAGCTATAGACGAGATGGTTCGTCAGCAGCCGGAACCCGTCATCACAGGTGGAATAATGAAGCGCGGAGTTATCGTGCGAATATTGCTTTTGCCGGGGCACGTCGCAGAGGGTAAGCTCAATCTCAAATACATATACGAAAGATACGGAGATAACATATACGTCAGCCTAATGTCGCAATATACACCAATGCCCGACATAAAGCCGCCGCTCAACCGAAGGGTTACGCGTGCAGAATATAACGAGCTTTTATCCTACGCTGCCGAGTTGGGTATAACCCGCGCATTTGCACAAGAGATATCCTCGTCCGCAGAACAGTATATCCCGGATTTTGATCTTACGGGAATATAAAATCCCCTTAGCAGGCCTTATGAGCCTTAGCTAAGGGGATTTTATTATGAGGCGTTACGCGTTTTTTTGTTTTCTCTGTCGCGATAGCGATAGAAGCGCGAGCGCTTTTTCTTGATATAGATATTGTACACCGCAAGACCTATAACAGATACAAGTATCAGGGCTGTGGCTATATGCACCCACGGCTCGGTAGCGTCTGCCAGCTTCAGGTTCTCCCAAAGCGTGTTGACACGCGACTGTACCTCGGGCGTGAAATTGCGGTAGCAGGCCGCATCATCGGAGCCGAACAGCTCGTTATACGAGGCATTAACGTCGGCGGGCAGGGTGGCATAAAGAAGGTCGTAGGCACTCTCGCCGTTCTCGCCCTCGTAGGAGTAATCCTCCATATACGCGATGTATTCCTCATTCTCCATAACGAGTCTGTTAGGTGATGCATAGCCGATATATTCGGCATTGGCAACCGCCACTTCCTCTGTGAGCATGAAATTGATATATTCTGCTGCAATATCGGGATGTTCGGATTCCTTGGTGATGCACATAGCGTCAACAAAGTAGTTAACGCCCTCTGTTGGGTAGTAGAAGCCGAGCGAGGTGTTTATTTCCGCCATGGTAAGGAAATCTCCGACAAAGTAGGGCGCAATAGAAGCGGAGCCCGTTTCCATTTTGTCGAATATTTCGTCGTTAACGTATCCCTGAAGTATGGGCTTCTGGAGCATGAGTAGCTCGAGTGCCTTGTCCCAATCCTCGTAATTTACAGAGTTGACATCAAGCCCCTCAAGGTACATAGCCGTTGCAAACGCATCGCGCGGGTTATTGAACTGGAGTATTTTACCTGCGTATTTTTCATTCCAAAGAAGCTCCCAGCTCTTATTTTCGATATCCTCGGGCGAAACGACGTCCTTGTTATATATGATACCCATCATACCGTAGGTATACGGTACTGAATACATATTCTCTTTATCGTAGTAGGGGCTCTTGAATTCGTCGAGAATATTACCCCAGTTGGAGAGCTTTGTAGCATCAAGGGGGTAGAGCATATCCTCGGCTATCATCTTCTCGATCATATAGTCGGAGGGGACGACAACGTCGTATTTGACGGCGCTGTTCGAGAGCTTTGAGTACATCTCCTCGTTGTTGGCGTAGGTGGTATAGTTCACCTTGATTTTAATTCCGCCGTATTTTCCGGAGAGATGCTTATTGAAGTAATCCTCGAACGCCTTATTGGAGTCGAGCGATCCCTCGGCTCCGTCGGAGATATATTCTCCCCAGTTGTATACGTTGATAGTAACTACGTCCCTCGCTGCGGTCACGTTTCCGTCCTCGTCGACTACCCCGCCACCTACGAACGAGGTGATGATGAGTGCGAGTATAAGCACGCTCGCCACCGAGAGTGTAACGATTCCGGTGATCTTTTTCTTTCTTGCGCTACCCGCCTTGGGGTTGTCACTCTTGAAGTTGGATATCAAAAGCAGAGCAAAGACGGTTACAATGATAATCGTGGACAGCGCATACATATCCGGCGTTACCTTCTTCTTGGTCATGGAGTAGATGAGAAGGGGCAGCGTCTGGAAATTCGACGGACCTACAAAATAAGAAATTACGAAGTCGTCAAGCGAAAGGGTAAACGCCATAACCATGCCCGAAAGAACTGCAGGCATTATATTGGGCAGCTTCACCTTTAGGAACGCCTGCACGGGTGTGCAGCCGAGGTCAAGGGCTGCTTCGGACATTGTATCGCCAAGCTCGGTTATTCTCGGAAGAACGGAGAGAATAACATAGGGCAGACAGAAGGTGGTGTGCGAAATAAGCATTGCCGCAAAGCCTATATCATCGTACGACAGCGATGGAAGTACAAGCTTCATAACTCCCATAATAGCCGCGAAGAACAGCATCATCGACATACCCGTAACTATATCGGGGTTCATCATGGGTATGTTGGTGACGGATTTAATAGCCGTCTTTAGGAGCTTGCTCTTCATTCTGTATATACCCTCAGCTGCAAGCGTACCTATAATGGTGGAGAGCAAAGCGGCAAGCACCGCAAGCACGAGGGTGTTGCGAAGTGCGGTAAAGGCTACGGGAGAGCTGAAAAGCTCGATATACCACTTGAAGCTGAAGCCGCCGAATACGGCGGTGCTGTTTTCCGCATTGAAGGAGAAGAGCATCAGCGTGAGAATGGGTATATACAGGATTGCGAATATCAGGCAAAGATATATTCTTGATGCATACTTCATACGATAATACCTCCGTCCTCCGCATCAGAGAAGCGGTTCATAACTGTTATCGATATGAGTATAAGTATCATCATTACGAGCGAAATCGCCGCACCGACGTTAAGTGCACCGGTTACGAACTGACGCTCGATGGTATCCCCTATAAGCTCGAACGTTCCTCCACCGAGCTTCTGCGAAATGTAGAAGGTGCTGATAGAGGGCACGAGAACCATGGTAACACCGGATATTATACCCGACATTGACAAGGGAAGAATGACCTTAACGAGAGTTGTGATAGGACCGCAGCCAAGATCGGCGGCAGCCTCCCACATATTATTGTCTATTTTGGAAATACATGTGTATATCGGAAGAACCATGTAGGGAAGGAAATCATATACCATGCCGAAGATAACAGCACCCTTCGTACCAACTACGTGTATCGAGGTGTTCAGCAAGGAATTAAGGAAACCGCCGTCATCAAGTATTGCCATAATGGAGTAGGTTCTGATAAGAAGGTTTGTCCACATGGGCAGCATAAGCAACATAATGAATATCTTCTGGTTCTTCGGCTTAGCCTTTGATATGAAGTACGCCAAGGGATAACCGATAAGCAGGCATACAGCAGTAGCAATCACTGCAAGCTCAAGCGACAGACCGAATATCGGGGCATAGTCCGTTAGTGATGCGATATTACTGAATGAGAAGTTTCCGCTTGAATCTGTAAAGGCGTAATAAAGGACTATGATAAGAGGCAACACGATAAATAGCACCGACCAGAATATGTGCGGCGCAGCAGCTATCGATTGCATGAACGATCTTTTCTTTTTCATTTCCTATATCAACCAAAGCGGGAAAACCCGCAAGCTTTCATTTTAATCAGAATTCCTCGGCAGCATCAGCATCCGAGAGCTGGTCTATCTCGTCGGAGAACGACGAGTAATCGCCGAACATTCCCGAATATTTCGACTTTTTCATAATGTGGATTGCATCAGGCTCAATGTATAAACCGATGCAAGCATCAGGGGCTACGTAGTCAGTGGACTGTATCATCCACTTGAAGCCCTTGATATCTACGATTATCTCATAGTGTACACCCTTGAATGTTACGGCGGTAACCTGACCCGTCAGCATTCCCGACTCTACGGGAACAACATCAACGTCCTCAGGACGTACAACCACGTCTACCTGCTCGTTCTTCTCATATCCGCCGTCAACACAGTCGAATACGTGAGATGCGAACTTGACTCGTCTATCCTCAAGCATAACTCCGTCGATGATGTTACTTTCACCGATGAAATCTGCTACGAAGGCGTTCTTCGGCTCGTTATATATATCGGTAGGAGTACCTATCTGCTGTATTTCTCCGTCTGCCATAACAACGACCGTATCGGACATGGAAAGAGCCTCCTCTTGGTCGTGCGTTACGTAGATGAAGGTGATACCGATAGCCTGCTGTATGGTTTTAAGCTCGTTTTGCATATCCTTGCGGAGCTTGAGGTCGAGTGCGCCGAGCGGCTCGTCCAACAACAGGACTCTCGGGTGAGAAACAAGCGCTCTGGCTATGGCGACACGCTGCTGCTGTCCGCCCGAGAGAGTGCTGACACTCTTGTTCTCGAAGCCGACGAGCGCAACCATTTTAAGCATATCGGTGACACGCGTTTTTATCTCTTCCTCACTGATTTTTTTCAGCCTCAGAGGAAATGCGATATTTTCATATACGTTAAGATGCGGGAAAAGCGCATACTTCTGGAATACGGTATTGACCTGTCGTTTATAAGCGGGAACGTCGCTTATTTCGACGCCGTCAAAATATACCTCTCCCTCGTCGGCGCTCTCAAATCCGCCAATGATACGAAGCGTGGTAGTTTTTCCGCAGCCGGAGGGGCCTAAAAGCGTTATAAATTCCTTGTCCCTGATATAGAGATTCATTGAATCGATAACCTTTTCTCCGTCGTAGGATTTTGAAATTCCCTTTAACTCAATGAGCTTTGCCATTTTGAAAATCCACGATCCTTTCTTAATAACCATTTGCCCGGGCACGCGAACATAGCGCGCGCACTATATCGTCATTATAACAAAAAGGAACCGTGTTTGCAATAGTTTTTTATATTTTTTTAGAACATATTATAAAGGTTTATTGTGGATTAACTCAAATTATCAATGATTTTGTCGGGGTAAACGCGCAAAAATCTCGCGAAATCTCCCGAAATCTCCGTTTTTCTTGATTTTTCTCGAAAAATGCGCAGATAATATGCAAATCAGCTTCGCTTTGTAAATTCTGTGATTTTTCCGACCAAAAGCAAGAAAAACATGCTGCATATCCAGTACCCCACACCGTATATCAGCAATAGGTATAGCGAGAAAAATGTCAAGAGCACCGTAAGAGAAAATGATATGCAGGGTAAGGCGCGCAGCGCAAAGGACAGGTTGAATGCCTCGCAGCACTTTTTTATTATACCGTACCCGTCATACCCCTCTATTGGCAAAAGGTTAGATAACGCCGTCAGTAAATTTATATACCCGAAAACCGCCATATAGCTGTCTGGACTTTTGGCGAATGGCGTGAGTGCAGCGAAAAGAAGCGTATTGATAATCGGTCCTGCGGTAATGGCTGCAATTTCCTGTGTGTACCCCATACCGCAGTTTTTAATTCTGAATCCACTTAAATGGCTTTTGAGAGTAATCCTTCCTCCCAAAAACAGAAACGCCAGAACGTGTCCAAGCTCGTGAATTAACGCTGATAAAATTGTAAGCACAGCTATGTACGGTTTATCAAAGCCGAATATTATAAGCACCCAGAATAAGAAGGGAAGAACACCTTCGATTGCGTCGATTAATATGTTTATCGGATTTTGTATTCTCATTTTCACCCCCTTAGATATAATATTTTCAGGAGCTTGAAATAAGAATAAAAAAAGGCACAGTGATCATTCACTATGCCTTGTGCTTCACTTTTATGCGCTTCGGAATTTGAACATTGCTGGGGGATGTGACGTGTATTGGCTTACCGCCGCGCCCCTCGATAATGAGCGCGCCCGTTTTTGAGTCTACGCTGAGAACTCTGCAGCTGCGCTTTTTTTGCCCGTCGTCGTATTTGATCTTTATTCCGCGAAGAATAAGCTTTTCGGAGTATATATCCATAAACTTTGATGACGTTTTGAGGTTAGCGTACATCGAGAAGAACCTGAGAAGAATGGTTTTTGCCATTATCATATTAACAGATGTGTTATCTGCTTCAAAGACCTTGCGGATCATATCCGTAAGCCGCGGCGGAAAGTTCTTTTTAGATGTTTTTATACAGTAGTTGACGATAATGTACTCGTACGAGGTGAAGCTGTCAAGCTTGCCTTCTAGAGATGAGTGACCTATTTTAACTCCGTTACAGTAAAGGTCGCTGACCCACCCCAAGCCCAAAGGGTGAACTGTATGCTCCTGCAAAGCACTTACCATAGCCGCCGCGGACATCGCACCGAGCAGTGAGGCTTGAGAAGAGAAGATCGAGGGGCGTAGAAGTATGGACATGCATATACCACACTCGCTCTCGCCGTCCTCGTTGTTCATGTTTTCTGTGAACACAACGTACCTGTCGGGATACCCCTTTGCCGCATACCCCCTTGCAAGCGCAACGGTTGATGGGAGCGAGTCATGGTACTCAAGCTTGATTATTCCGCCGTCGTTTCCGCGCATAGTAATAATGTTGCTCGTGTTACCCATAACCTGCTCCTTTCCGTTTGATTTAATATGCCTTGCCCCAGTATACGAGCTTGTGTGCCTCTCTGCCGCAGCATACGCACTTATCGCCCGTAGGCTCGATGCCAAACGGAATACAGCGCGAGGTGACATCAGCCACTTCCTTGAGCTTAAGCTCGCACTCAAGATCTCCGCACCACATAGCCTTTATATAGCCGTTGTTGTTTTCGGCAATCCCGGTAAGCTCGTCGAGGGTCTGAGCCGTGAAGGTACGGTTCTCACGGTTTGCAAGAGCCTTTTCGTAGAGTGCTGCGGTAAGATCTTTAAGACCGGCTTCCACCGACTCAACTATGCCGGCCATTGAAACAAAGGACTTTGCGCGATTGTCGCGGCGCACGATGACGCACTTGCCTTCGGCAAGGTCGCGGGGTCCAATCTCTATTCTGAGCGGAACCCCCTTCATCTCATATTCGGAGAACTTCCACCCGGGGGATTGATCGGAGTCATCGACCTTTACACGGTAGCCGGAATCGGCAAGTGTCTTAGCAAGCGCGGATGCGGCGCCTAGAACGCCCTCCTTCTGCTGCTGTATGGGTATGATAACAGCCTGTATGGGAGCGACTGCGGGAGGGAGAACAAGTCCGTTATCGTCACCGTGGGTCATTATGATACCGCCGATAATACGGGTCGAAACGCCCCAAGACGTTTGATGGGGGTGCTTAAGGCGGTTATCACTGTCGAGGAACTGTATATCGAACGCCTTTGCAAATCCGTCACCGAAGTTGTGCGACGTACCACCCTGAAGCGCCTTACCGTCATGCATAAGCGCTTCTACGGTATAGGTAGCGAGAGCGCCTGCGAACTTTTCCTTATCGGTCTTTTGACCGCGGATAACGGGGATAGCGAGATCACCCTCGAAGAAGTCCGCATATACGTTCAGCATCTGAATAGTTCTTGCTTCTGCCTCCTCGGCGGTTCTATGCATGGTATGACCCTCCTGCCAGAGGAATTCTCTTGAGCGGAGGAAGGGGCGCGTGGTCTTCTCCCAGCGAACGACAGAGCACCACTGGTTGTAGTTCTTAGGCAGATCGCGGTAGGATTTGATTATATTGGCGTAATGCTCGCAGAAGAGTGTCTCCGAGGTGGGGCGAACGCAAAGCCTTTCTGTAAGACGCTCGCTACCGCCCATAGTGACCCAAGCAACCTCGGGGGCAAAGCCCTCGACGTGATCCTTTTCCTTTTTGAGCAGCGACTCGGGGATAAACATAGGCATGTATACGTTTTCAACGCCCGTTGCCTTGAATCTCGAGTCGAGTATCTTCTGTATATTTTCCCAGATAGCATACCCGTAAGGGCGTATAATCATACAGCCCTTAACGCTTGAGTAGTCTATCAGGTCTGCTTTTTTAACGATGTCGGTGTACCATTTAGCAAAATCCTCGTCCATGGAGGTGATTTGCTCAACCATCTTTTTGTTGTCTGCCATTATTGCGTACAGTCCTTTCGGGTAGATAATCTCAATCTAGGTTAAATTATATAACAAATAATTATATTTGTCAATAGCGGCGAAAAGTTTTGCGCCATGTCGCATTTTGACAAAAAGACAAGCACGTAATGTCATTTTGTTTGGCGAAAAGGCGAAATTTGCATAAGATTTGCAATTTTGTCATAAAACTACTTGCAAAATTGCGACTTTTGTAATATAATGATAGCATATAATCACAATTTAAGGAAGTTATGTTATGAAGCCTTATTCCGAATTAAGCAAAGATGAGCGCCGCGAGCTTTATGAGCTGGAGCTTAAAAAGTACGAGGAGTACTCGAAAGCAGGGCTTTCACTCGACCTTTCAAGAGGAAAGCCGAATTCTACTCAGCTTGATATAAGCCAGGGGCTTGTCAGCGTTGATATGACGAGAGAGAACTGCTTCTCCGATGCGGGATTCGATTGCCGCAACTACGGACTTCTCGACGGTATTCCCGAGATGAAGCGCTTTTTCGCCGAGGCATACGGAATAAGAGCGGAGGATATAGTAGTCGGAGGAAACTCCTCACTTCAGCTTATGTACGATGCCCTTACGCGCGCGATGCTGTTTGGCGTTTACGGCTCCAAGCGCCCTTGGGTCCGGGAAAAGAAGCTTAAGTGGATCTGCGTCACGCCGGGTTACGACAGGCATTTCAGGATTACGGAAAAGCTCGGATTTGAGCTTATTAACGTAAAGATGCTTCCCGACGGCCCCGACATGGACGAGGTTGAAAGGCTTGTTAAGGATCCTGCGGTGAAGGGGATATGGTGTATACCGAAGTATTCTAACCCCTCGGGCAACACTTATTCCGCCGAAACCGTTGAGAGACTCGTAGCTATGGAATGTGCTGCGCCCGATTTCAGAATATTCTGGGACAATGCGTACGGCATACACGACTTTGACGAGGACGGCGATGAGCTTGCCAACATATTTGAGCTTGCAGAAAAGCACGGTACCTCCGATAGAGTATTCTACTTCTCATCGACCTCTAAGGTCACCTTTCCCGGCGGCGGTGTGGCATTTGTGGCAGCAAATGAGAATAACAGAAAACAGTTTATGCCTTATCTTAGCACGCAGACTATCAGCTATGATAAGATAAATCAGCTGAGACATCTTAAGTTCTTCTGCGGCAGCGTTGCCAATCTGAAGCGTCATATGCTTGCGCTTGGCGCAGAAATAAAGGTGAAATTCGACGTAACTCTTAATGCGCTCAAGGAGGTGGAGGGGCTTGGAATAGCCGAGTGGACCACTCCTCGCGGAGGATACTTCATTTCGCTTGATCTGCTACCCGGTACCGCTACT
Source organism: uncultured Ruminococcus sp. (assembly GCA_964482885.1). Taxonomy (GTDB): domain Bacteria; phylum Bacillota; class Clostridia; order Oscillospirales; family CAG-272; genus UBA1740. Next base: position 33,914 of record CAYZZJ010000004.1, read on the forward strand.
CGCGTGTACGAACTTATGCAGGCGGCAGGTGTAACTCTTACACCTGTAGGCGCGACGTTCCCCTACGGAGTTGATCCGGAAGACCGCAATCTCAGATTGGCACCAACCTATCCCTCGACAGCCGATCTTAAGATTGCGACCGAGATTCTCGCAACTGCCATTAAGATTTCCGCGCTCGAAAGGCTCGGCGTAGGCGTATAAATTATTAATAGGTTATTATAAGGAAAGAGCAGGAACAAAGGCATAGACCTTGTTTCTGCTCCTTTTATCTGATTATTTAACCGAGGTGGGCTCTTTACTTTGTTCCTCGTCTAGATCTACAACCTCTTGAGAATCGCGGAATCCCTTGCCCATAATTTCGCTTGTTTTTGTGATAATTATGAAGGCATGCTCGTCTATTTCCTTCACCTTCATACGCAGGCGCAGGGCCTCCGAGCGCTTGCATACTGTCATAATTACCTGACGCTCCTCACCGGTATACGCGCCCTCTGCGCGGTAGGTAGTGGCGCTGTGATTCATTTCTCTAAGTATGTATTCGTCGATCTCCTTAGCCTTTGTCGTGATTATTGTGAACGCCTTGCACATATTCAGAGAGTCAAGAATATCGTCTACAACAAACACCTTTGCGAAAAGACCGAGCAGGGCATAAAGACCTACCGCGAAATCTCCGAGGTAAACCACAAACGTAGAGGAAGCAATCACAAAATCCGAAAGTAAAAGCGCGGTGCCTACGTTCATATGAGTGTACTTCTTAAGGATTAGCGCAACTATATCCGTTCCTCCCGAGGAGGCGTTGTTTCTGAACAGAATTGCCGCACCTATACCCGTGAGCATAACTGCGTAGACAAGCTCCATAAGGGGTTGATTCGTAAGAGTAGAAGCTCCGCCGGTCAGCCGCTCTATAGGGAGAAGGAACTCGAATAGCATATTCTCTAGCGACATTGCGAGTGAGCAGTATATCGTCATCAGACCGCATTTTTTGCCGAGAATAATAACTCCGAGTACGAGAAGAATAACGTTGATCGCGAGCATATACATGGATTGCGTGATCGGAATGTTGAGAAGTGCCGATATCTTGGCGAGTATTATGGATATACCGCTGACGCCGCCGGTAGCAAAGCCGTTAGGTGCCTTGAAAAAGTATATACCTGCCGCCATCATAAGGCATCCAAGATTTATCATGAGAAATTGGCGGAATTTTTTTGCTTTCAGTGAATTGTTCATCGCGACCTCGGATTGTATTTATTTAGTACAATGCTATTATACTCCTCGGGCGTGATTTGTCAAGTGGGTTTCTGATATTTGTGTCAATAATATTTTCACTTGCCCCGGTCGATGCGTAATTGACTTTTACTGCCGGATATGATAAAATAACTAGGTAAAACACGAAGCCTCGGAGGCGGATTATGAACAGAGAAGAAGCGAAGTCGCGCATAGAAGAGCTGCGCGAAAAAATAACCTACAACTCCAAGCTGTATTACGAGGAGGACGCACCCGTAATCTCGGATTACGAGTACGATGCAATGTTCAGAGAGCTTGGTGACCTTGAGGCTGCGTATCCCGAATATGATTCTCCCACCTCTCCTACAAAGCGAGTTGGAGGTGCAGCTCTCGATAAGTTTGAAAAGTTTACTCATTCCGTTCAAATGGGTAGCCTGACGGACGTTTTTTCTTATGATGAGCTGCGCGAGTTTGTAGATAGGATCGACGCTTTGACGGGTAAGGAAACCGCATTTTCCGTCGAGCCTAAGATAGACGGGCTTTCCGTATCGCTCGTGTACGAGAACGGTACGTTCGTGCGCGGCGCAACGCGCGGAGACGGATTCGTTGGCGAGGACGTTACCGAGAATCTCCGTACCATCAAAAGCATTCCCCTTAAGCTTAATGAGCCGATACCGCATATCGTCGTGCGTGGCGAGGTGTATATGCCACGCTCGGTGTTCGATGATATAAATCGCGAGCGTGAGAACAGCGGACAGCCGCTTTTTGCCAATCCGAGAAATGCTGCCGCAGGCTCGCTTCGTCAGCTTGATCCGAAAATCGCGGCTTCCCGCAGACTTGCAATATTCATTTTCAACCTTCAGGAAGGCTCGCTCTATATGGACGGCAGAGAGGCTCTTACTCACACCGAGACACTCGACCGTATGAAGGAGCTTGGCTTTACGGTGCTTCCCGAGCGTGAATGCTTGTCGGGGTATGATAAAATTGCGCAAAAAGTGGCACAGCTGGGTGAGGCAAGAAGCGAATCGTCATTTGATATGGACGGTGCCGTTATTAAGGTTGACAGCCTTGCTGAGCGGCGCTCAATAGGCGAGGGAACCAGTACGCCCAAATGGGCGGTAGCATATAAGTACCCACCCGAGGAAAAGGTTACGAAGCTTGTATCTATTGACGTTCAGGTGGGCAGAACCGGTGTTCTCACACCCACCGCAAATCTTGAGCCTGTTCGTCTTGCGGGAACTACGGTGTCGCGTGCCACGCTTCATAATCTCAACTTTATTTCAGAGCGTGATATAAGAATCGGTGACAGCGTTGTAGTGCGTAAGGCAGGCGAGATTATTCCAGAAATACTTGAGAGTGTTAAGGAAAATCGCGACGGCAGTGAAATCATTTTTGAAATGCCTACGCATTGCCCGTTCTGCGGACACGAGGTCGTAAGAGATGAGGCGGGTGACGGCGCGGCGTTCCGTTGCCCCTCACCTAACTGCCCGGCACAGCTTGCCAGAGGAATAGTACACTTCGCCTCCAAGGGCGCTATGGATATCGACGGCCTGGGACCACAGGTTGTTGACTTGCTGCTTCGCTCGGATAAGATAAAGGGAATAGCAGACCTTTATGAGCTTAAGGTTGAGGAGGTTGAGGTTCTTGACCGAATGGGTAAGAAAAGTGCTGAGAATCTTATAGCTGCCATCGAAGCGTCTAAGTCGCGCGGACTCGAGAGGCTTTTGTACGCTCTCGGAGTAAGGCAGGTCGGTGAGGTTGCAGCTGAAGCAATAGCCACCAAATTCCGTACACTCGATGCACTCTTTGAGGCCGATATAGAATCTCTGACCGCTGTGGAGGATATAGGTGATATAACCGCGGGGGCGCTTGTCGACTACTTCTCAGATCCTGCGACAAGAGAGCTATGTGACCGTTTAATTTCACACGGGGTAAGGTGTGACGCGGTTGCAGAGCCGAAGACTGACACGCTTGCCGGCCTTACGTTTGTACTCACCGGAACGCTTCCTACCATGACGCGCGACGAGGCATCTGCCTTGATTAAGAAAAATGGCGGTAAAGTTTCGGGCAGCGTGTCGAAGAAAACGTCCTACGTGGTTGCGGGAGATGAGGCAGGCTCAAAGCTTACTCGTGCGAAGGAGCTTGGAGTGGCTGTAATAGATGAGGCGGCCTTGCTCGAAATGCTGAAATAATAACACAAATAGGTTGTTTTGACAACATTTATTCACAAAACAAGCCGACGATATATTTCGTCGGCTTGTTTCTAGTGCGCTCGGCACGCGTTACAACTTGGCGGTGAAAGTCCGCTACAGACT
>CAYZZJ010000005.1:0-35974 GCA_964482885.1 uncultured Ruminococcus sp.
GTTATTTCAAACTGTGCCGAAGGCACATCATAACTTGGCGTAGCCAATCATAACTCCAAACTCGCTGCAGGCGATCATAGTTGCGTAGTGTCACTAAGGGCACCACGCTAAGGGCGCGCCCTTCCTGCTTTTTCTTCGCCGTTTATTATTTGCGTGTCGGCTTCACGTTAACCGACGGATCGATAGAAAATGGAAAGTTGAAAATGGAAAGTTGAAAGTTAAAAATGAGGAATGAAGGAAGTGTTTTAACCTTCCCCTCTGGGGAAGGTGGCAGCGTAGCTGACGGATGAGGTTCTTGCCCACTCTGCACTTATTCATAAAGACTCATCCACCATACCTCATCCACCGCACCTCATCCACCGGGGTGGACTTCATCGCCTATGGCGATTTCATTGCGAGAGCCGCGCTCTCGTCCTGCCATTACTATTGTCCTGCTATTATTATCGCGCGCGTATTGACATTATGGGTAAAAGGGTGTACAATTAAAATGGATAGATATGGGGATCAGAACCGGATTTGAATAATTAAAAAAAGATATAGATGCTACAAAGGAGAGGTTTGTATGAATAAGGTAAGAAGACTTGCGGCGCTGTCGCTTGTTGTTGTGCTTATCGTCGGTATGCTGTCGGCGTGCGGCGAGAGTGTGCCTGAGGTGGATAAGATCATCTCCGCGGCAGAGGGAGCTATGGACGGCGGTATTTACAGCGCCACGGTGACGACGGGTATTGCTTCGGCGCGCGAGGATATAAACGGTGCGCTTGCGGCTCTCGACGGGACTGCGGTCAGCATAGCTGTCAACGGCAAGAATTTCAAGATGGATATGGAGCTTTCCACGGGCAATATCGGTATCGTGAAGAGCTTTACGGCTTATGGCGGTGTGCTTTACGGGCTGACCGAGGTTACGGTAGGCTCTGAGAGCGTGTCCGAGAAGAAAAGGGCAGAGCTTGGTGACGAGGCTGTAGGCGAGCTGCTCTCGGCTCTCGGTGCGGGCGCTGAGGTGGACGCAGACGATTTTATCAGCGTTGTTCTCAAGGGTGAGGACGGTGAATACGAAATCGTATGCTCGCAGATAAAGGCGGACGCGAAGGACAGTCTCAACAATATGATGGCATCGGGCTTCGAGGACAGCGAGATAGCTACCACGCTTCAGGACGTTGCCTACACTATCAAGATCTCGGGCGGCACCTACAAAAGCACTACGCTCGAGGCTGTCTACGCTATCACCGAGCCTGACGACGTATACACCGTAACGGTCACAACAACCACGGAATACGAGTACGGTACGGCACCTAAGATTGACGCTCCGCAGAATGCGGCGGAGTACGAGGAAGTAGCTCTCGATAGCATTATCTAAGCGCAAAGACAACCTAACATTACATTTTGAAAGCAAACGGTGGTAAAAATATGAAAAGATACATAAACGTCCTTACCTCGCTCCTTGTGCTTGTGGCGGTGCTGCTCTCGGTGGTTGTTCCTGCCGGGGCTGCTACGGGCACTCAGCCCTCGACGTACTCCTCGACGGTAAACTCTGGCACAAGACACGTGGTCTGTACCACTCTTAACGGAACGACGGCGGCAGGATATTACACGGGAAATTACACCTATGAGAAGCTCGCGGCGCAGAGCGCATCTACCCTCTTGCAGAGCCTTAGAACTCTTATGTCTACAAATCACAAGCAATCGAGCTATGCTAACTGCAGAGATTATGCAGACTACACCGATGCTGAGGGCGGCGTCAGCGGTACGATAGTAACGCTATATACCTCTTACGTTACGAATGATAACGAGTACAACAGCGGCAACGGCTGGAACAGAGAGCACGTATGGCCGAAGGACCTCGGAGGCTTTGAGACCTCGGGTGCCGGTGCGGATCTTCATCATATACGCCCCTCCGAGAATAGAACCAACGGCGACAGAAGTAATCTTAAGTACGGCAACGTAAGCGGAGGCACTGCCAGCAAGGGCAACCTCAGCGGTATTATCGGCGGATATAAAAACAGCACTTACTACGAGCCGCTCGATGAGGTCAAGGGTGACGTCGCGAGAATATGCCTTTACGTTTATGCAAGATGGGGTGGTGAGTATTCCAAGTGCTCGAGTATCACAAACGTATTCCAAAGCGTTGACGTTCTTCTCGAGTGGTGTGAGATGGACCCCGTCGACACCTGGGAGATGGGCAGAAACGAGGTCGTTTACGCAAAGCAGGGCAACAGAAACGTATTTATAGACTATCCCGAGCTTGCGTGGAAGCTCTTTGGTGAGACCGTTCCCTCGGATATGCAGACCCCCTCGGGTAAGGCTATGGGTAACGGCGGCAGCGGTAGCGGAGGCACCTGCGGTCACCTCTCTACCGAGATATCGAATATGGTAGACGCCACCTGTACCGAGGGCGGCTACACGGGCGACAGATATTGCACCGACTGCGGCGAGCTTGTCGAGGCGGGAAGCACCACCAGCAACCTTGGGCACAGGCACACCGAGATTATCGGCGCTGCCGATGCGACCTGCGGTGAAGCGGGCTACACCGGCGACACCAAGTGTACCGACTGTAATGAAATTATTGCCAACGGCTCGTCTATCTCCGCGACGGGAGAGCATGCCTGGGGCATTGTCACAGCGGTAACACCTCCCACCGCCGATGAGAGCGGGATAGGGCAGAAGACGTGCAGCGCTTGCGGAACGACAAGGCGCGTGACTATACCCGCGCTCGGTACGGGCGGTGACGTAACCGATATACCGGGTACAGACGTAACTCCAGACACACCCGATGGCGGCGGTGATACTCCTGCTCTGCCCGACGATGGCGAGGTGTCGCTCGACCTTAACGCGCTTCTTCTCTCTCTTGACGAGGCACAGAGGGTTGTCATACTCCTCAATCTTGCGGCTTTCGAGAGCACGCTTTACGAGATGCTTGCCCGTTAACCGACCGAATAAAATAGAAAATTGTTGTGGAGTGGTGTATACTGTGTACATCACTCCTTTCTTTTAGCCTTGCAGAGCAAGAAGGGCATACTCTTCCGTCATACTCGGTCAAGCCCTCGTATGCCACCTTCCCTCACTTAGGGAAGGCTTGGATAACAGTCTATCCCGGCGATAGTAAAATACTATTATCATCGATATCGGTGTCGGCTAAAATAACGAGGTACGGCGCGCACCCTCTGCCTTCCCTAAGAGAGGGAAGGTGGCTTTCGTGATTGAATTCAGTTACGTAAGACGGAAGAGTATGTCTATCTTGCTCCGTAATACTAAAAAGCGAGGAGTGACGTACAATAGCATACGCCGCTCCTCAACATTTTTTCGCTCTTACCGAATATGCTAGACACTACTTAATCATCATTGTATAGATGAACGGCAGAGATGCGGAGTTTCTGTCGATTCTGACGGTGACCTTGTCGGTAGCGGGGGTGAACTTATGCTCGACGGAGAGCATGCCCTCGCCGCTTACGGCGTACTTCGATACCTCGCCGCCGTCTATCGCGACGTCGATTGAGAGCGTGCCGTCCTGACCCTTACCGGTTATAGTGAGGGTGTTCTCAACACCGGGCTTAACCTTCATATCGTAGGAGAACCAGCCGTGTGCCTTGACTACCGACCACATAGAGCCTCTCTCACTACCCGCGGTACGGCAGCAGCCGTCAACAAGCGTGAGCGCGCCCGAGAAGTTCGGCTCGGTCTTCATGCTATGCTCCTCGGAGAAGCCGCCGCAGATAACGTAATCGGTGGGGTTCTCGCGGCGAAGCGCATTGTCTGCCGCAACCTCGAGGTCGAGGGCGGTCTTAAGAAGCTGGTCGAGCAGGTATACGTGGCTGTCGCGGGGGTCGGTGCTGTCCGAGCCGAGACCGTAGGTTCTGAAGGGCGTGCCCTTCTTCAAGGAGAGCCTCTCGCAGTGGAAGTCGTTGCCGAGCGCCTCGAAGCCCTCGCGGTCAAGCTCTCTCATGATATCTATGCACTCGTATATTTTTGCAAGAGCCGCCTCGTCGTGATGCTCGAAGTATCTTGCAATAGAGTAGTAAACGGTGGTCAGCTCCTTAAAGATCTTCGCAACGATATCAAAGTTCTTGAAGCGCATCCAGAGCTGATAATACTTATCCTCGTCGAGCTTGCCCTTGAGCGACTCGACAACCTTAAGCCTGCGACTTATCTCCTCGATAGCCTCGCGCATCGTAGCGATAGTTACGTCATAGCGGAACTGTGTGAAGCCGTCGTCGAGCATTGCCTGCGGAATAACGAAATCGTCGCGGAAGATTCTGTACGCGGTCTTCATAGCGAAGAGGGGAGGGAAGGAGCTGAGCCAATGAAGCGCTCTGCCACCGTCAACGTGCATAGCCTTGATCTGCAGCTCCTCTGTGCCGTCCATTACGGACTTTACAATATCGGCATACTCGCCGTACTCGCGCGCGAAGAATGCATCGATAGCCTCGTTAACGTCGCGTCCGTCAACAGCCGCGTCCATGATCTCAAGGTTGACCTCATTCGGCGTATCGAAGGGGGTGAAGCCGCCGCGGTCAATCCTCGTAACGTAGCCGCGTACGCCGAAGCTGTTGCAATACTTAACCTTCTCTATGATATGGTTCTTAAGCATAAGGGGAAGGAAGCCCTTGCCGAAATACTCGTATATATCCGTCTCGATAACGAGGGGATTTTTTATTCTTGCTAAGAAGGGGTTGTGCGGTCTTGTGAGCGACCAGTCGTACTTGGTCCACTTGTCGCACACGGTGAGCTTATCCGAGATCTGCTCGTAGGCGTCCATAAGGTCGTCATAATCCTTCGCTATGCTTGCGAAGGGGCGCACGATAAGCTCCTTGCCGAGCCTGTTACAGGTCTCGTAGATGATTTCGGTAACGTACTTTACGCGCTCGACCTTGCCTATCTTCTGGTTCTTCAGCTTGAGAAGAGGAATTCTCGTCTCGTGAAGGGTGAGGACGATACCCGTCATCTTAGGATAGGTAGCGAAGAAATCCTCGATCTTGTTGATAAGGAAGTCCTTGATGAGAGGGTGAGTTACTTCGACGTCGCCGCCCGCGTTAAGAATCTCGGGATAAAGCTCGTCGAACTTTGCGGGTACCTCAAGCTCGTGGTGCCAATAATAGCTCTTGATGCCGTAAGGCTCTATCATATCGAGAGTTTCGTTGATAACTCTCTCGCAGTACTTTATGTATTCTACGTCCTTGCCCTCGTTGAGCATCGAATACTTGCGGTATAGCATCATACCGTCGCAGTTACCTCTTACGGGGTCGTGCGTCGGGCCGACAAGCTCAAAATGCTTGACGCCGTGGCTGATCGCATACTCGGCGCACCTCTTCATATATTTTTCCTCGACTCTTACGGGGTTGAGGTAGGATATACCCTTGGTTATCTTTTCCATAATTTCTCCACCTTCGGAAGCTTTGATATGCGGATATCCGCTAACGAGATTATACACTAACGCGCGCGATAAATCAATCCTTTTGGGTAAAATTAAATGTTTTTGGGCTTTTGGGTTAATTTATATGATTTCTTCCACCTTGCCGTTTTTGTGAATAAGTCTTACTATAAACTTGTCTGCATATTTATTTTCGTATGCGTGCTTGGCATCCTTGAAGGTGCGGATAATACTATCCCATTCGCTCTTGTATTGTTTTTCGACGTTTTCAAAGCCGTAAATTTCAATGTATGAGGGATCACCGAGCATATCCGTCAGGCAATCCCACAAGGCATCTGTGTTTCCGCCATAGTAATCGGGAAGGTTGAGATCACGCTTCAGCACCTCGTGGATTTCGATATAATATTTCACATTTGAAAAATTCAAAAAATAATTGTCAATCATTTTTCTTTTACTACCTCCCAAAACGTTTGATAATGGTCATTGGTCATAAAGATAAGACCATCATTAGAGTATACAAATCTTCTTAGGCTTCTTTTCTCAAACTCGTAGTCCAGATCCGCTTCTCTCCATATTCTTCCGGGTGCGGTGGGCAGTTTCTTTTGATCGTTACGAAACACGTCTCCTCCGAACATATAACCGGGCAAAATTTCTGATAGGTTGTGTTTTTTTCGGCTGTAACCCAGTGCTTTCGCTTCCTCTTTTGTCACGTAGTAATCCGGCAATATTTTGCGGAACATAAGCCATGCATCGGCACCGTTAAATCCCATGTTGGTTGCGTTGCCGACAAGCACCGTGCGCATTGGTACAATCTGACAGCGACACCTTTCGTGCTCGGGCTGATAGCGCTTTGCATTAAAGGAATATATTTTGCCGTGCTTTTTTCGGCACGACGCGCAGGTTTTAATATCAAGGTACAGGGATTGCCAGTTTTTGTAATTATTGCTGTTGCCCCAAAGCTCCAGATCCGGAATGATGGACATGCCACTCATATTCTTCTCCTTTATTGTATAATAAAATGCCTGATATGTCAAATAGGCTTGTACGTTCATTATAAAGGAGGTCAGGGGTTTTGTAAGTACGGTCCGGTTACAATTATTTTTACTTTTCCTCGTGCTTGATTTGTGAAATAAGCACTACAAAAGCCTCTCTGCCTTGAATTATCCCATTTTGCAAATTGTCTTGAAAAGCCGTGTTGGTTGATGTACAATATAAGAAGATATTTGAAAAAATTGCGCGGATTACGCACGGAGATGATATGATGAAAAGGCTTATATGGCTGTTTATGATTATTCTCGCTGCCTCTATGCTGCTTATCGGTTGCGCCGGTGACGGAGGGAGCGGTGACGAGTACGAGTGGCTTGCCTCGGGGTGCGAGGTGAATACGGGAGATGAGGAGGTTGATATGGAGCTTAGTATAGAAAATATGAGCGCCGCCGAGCAGGGCGATAACAGCTCTGTAACAATGCCGAGTATATTCGCCTCGGGAATGGTTTTCCAGAGAGGGAAGAGCATCAACGTATGGGGCTTTTCTGAGAATACGGGCGCGGAAATAAAGGTCACCCTCGGTGATAGCGAGGGCGTAGCTACGGTAGGTGCGGACGGTGGATGGTATACCGAGCTGCCCGCGATAAACGAGCCTACGTGGGGGCTTACTCTCACGGTCGAGGAGGTCGGCGACGAGGGCTCGCGCCTTACGTTTGACGATATTGCCGTCGGCGAGGTGTGGGTTATGTCGGGACAGTCGAACGCTCAGCTGCAGGTCGGATATCTTGAGGACGTAGAGGAGCTTGCGGCGCTTGCACCCACTATGGAGAATATACGCTATTACAGGGCTGCCGCCTCGTTCAGCCTTAAGGTTGACAGAATCGGCTCGGGCGCGTGGTATACCAAGGTTACCTCGGAGCTTGTGCGGAAGACCGACGGCAGCGGCGTTTCAGCTGTCGGCTATGCTGCGGCGGTGAAGCTCGCGACAGAGCTTGGTCCCGACGTTCCGGTTGCGGTGATACACGCCGCGCGCGGCGCGAGCAAGATAAAGGCGTGGCTCGACGCCGAGAGCCTTGCCGCGATATCCCCTTCGGAAATGGAAAAGTTTAACGACTGCCTTGCCGAGGGTACGCTTGCGAGCAATGCGCACACTCAAATAGGAACAATTCTTTACAATAAGCAGATAGCGCCCCTTGACGGATACGAGGTCGCGGGAGTTATGTGGTATCAGGGCTGCGGCGACGTGAGCGGTGAGTCGCTCGGTGTCGAGGGTAGGAGCTATACCGAGTATTTCACAGCGCTTGAAAAATTGTACAGGCGCACCTTCGGCAACGACGGTGAGCTGCCGTTCTACGTTATGGAGCTTGCTCCGTATACTCAGTCGAGTGACGCGGGTGCGCTCAGGCTCTCGGAGTTCAAGGCAGAGCAGTACGACTTCTGCAAGAGCCTTCCATACACCTATCTCGTTCCGGTAATGGCAGAGGGCGGTACGTGGTCTGACACTATCTTCTCTCAGGGCTTTATACACCCCTCGCGCAAGTCGCCCGTCGGCTATTATACCGCGGACCTCATTCTTGCGAAGGAGTACGGAATAACCAACGCCGAGGTGTACAGCTATCCCGAGATAGTATCGGTGAGCGTCACGGGCGGCGCTGTTACTATAACCTTTGACAGCGAGATAAGGCTCTCGCGCGGCGATGCGGTCGAGGGCTTCGAGCTATACGGTGCGTCGGGCTGGGTGAGTGCTGTCGGCACCGTCGAGGGAGATAAGATAACCTTAAGGGCTGCGGGAGTTACCTCACCCCAAAGAGTGCGATACGGCTTCTCGCCCATAATTGCCGAGCTTGCAGACGGAAGGACGGTGTCCTTCTTATCCTCGGAGGTAGCGGTCAACGATGCGAACAGGACTATAACTATCACCAAGGACGGTGTGGAGTACGTTATAGACAGCGCCGTCGCCTGCCTCAGGACGATGCATACGGGAAACGTCACTAACGCCTCGGGCGTTCTGCTGCCGACGTTTGATTTAGAATTAAAGGTTCAGAATTAAAAAACGGAAAAGTTTTCTTTCAGTTAATTCTTTCGTCGTAAAATAACAATAACGCCCTCGACACACCGCCAATGGCGCTGTCGGGGGCGTAGCTTTTCAATAACAGTAAAGCCGGTGATTATATGACGATTTTAATTGTATGTGACGTGCTGGGAGAGGAAAACAACGGCACGACGATTGCAGCTATGAACCTGATACGCTTTATGAAGTCGAGAGGTCATACGGTTCGCGTGCTTTGTGCCGATGCCGAAAGGGCAGGCGAGGAGGGCTTTTACGTAGCGCCTCAGCTCCGTCTGGGCAAAGCTCTTGATGCTTACGTGAAGAAGGTTGGAGTAACCCTGGCGAGGGTTGACGAGGAGGTTGTGAGCGCTGCGGTAGAGGGGGTAGACCATATTCATATAATGCTCCCGTTCTTACTTGGAATGAGGGTTGCGGGGCTTGCGCGCGAGCGTGGGATATCAACTACTGCGGGCTTCCATATGCAGGCTCAGAACTTCACGTCTTATATAGGGCTTAACCGCCTCGGGTTTGTAAATCACGCTGTCTATAAGTATATCTACAAGCACCTATACAGCATGGTTGATGCAATTCATTATCCTACGGAATTCATACGAGGCGTATTCGAGAGAAGCGTGAAGCGCGAGACCAACGGATACGTTATTTCGAACGGCGTGCATGCTTACGTCAGAAAAAGAAAGACGGAAAAGCCCCCTGAGCTTCAGGGGAAGACAGTAATTCTAACTACGGGAAGATATGCGCGAGAGAAATCTCAGGACACTCTCATAAAGGCGGTTGCGCTCTCACGTCACCGCGACGAGATACAGCTTATACTCGGCGGTCAGGGTGTTAAGGAAAAATACTACAAAAGGCTGGCGAAGGGGCTGCCGAATGAGCCGATATTCAAGCTCTACTCCCGCGAGGAGATTATCGACGTTCTGAATTATTCGGATATTTACGTGCATCCCGCAGAGGTGGAGCTGGAGGGAATATCCTGCCTCGAGGCTGTTACATGCGGAAAGCTTACTCTGGTGTCCGACTCACCCAACGCCGCTACGAGCGCGTTCGCTGTGGACGGTAAGTGCATATTCAAGTGCCGTAATCCGAGGGCCCTTGCTAATCTTATAGATTATTGGATAGAGCATCCCGATGAAAGAAGACGATACGAGGAGCTTTATCTTGAAGGTGCGGTAAGATACGATCTTGAGAACTGTATGCTCGAGATGGAAAAAATGATGCTGGAGGTTTCGGGTGAGAGGTCGGTGCGATAAAAGGGTCGTTTACTATGACGACGAGAGGAATGACGATTTCTTTGAGCTGGGTATCAAGGAGCGTGTGGTAGACGAGGGCTTTTCTTACGTACGAAGAAATATTTTTTACAGGGTGTTTTCATTCCTTTTATACTACGTAGTAGCAATTCCCCTTGTGTGGTTCTTCGAGAGGGTGATACTCGGGGTAAGGTTCGTTAATAAAAAGGGAATAAGGAAGTGCCGCAGCTATTGCTTCCTGTACGGAAATCATACGGGCTGGGTAGATGCGTTCACCCCTTGTCTTATTTCCTTCCCTAGGCGCAACAGCGTTGTGGTTTCGGCGGATACCGTATCTATAAACGGGCTTAAGACGGTGGTGCAGATGCTCGGCGCGATACCCGTACCGACGACCTTCCGCGCCATTCGCAAATTCAATGAGGCGGTTGATTACAGCCACGGGAGAAGTAACGTAACGGTATATCCCGAGGCGCATATCTGGCCATATTTCAACGGGGTGCGTAATTTCCCCGACACCTCGTTTGAATACCCCGTGCGTAACGGTGCGCCGGTTATCGCATTCTTTACCGCTTATACAAAGCCGAAGGGGCTGTTATCCGTGTTCAGAAAGGCGAATATGACGGTCTACGTGAGCGACCCGATATACCCCGACGAGGGACTTGTCGGTGCTGAGGCGCGAAGGAATCTCAGAGATAAGGTATATGAATTTATGCTTGATAAGTCGCAGTACAGCGATTACAGTGTTGTAGAATATAAAAGGAAGGACGCCGTGACCTAGGTCGCGGCGTTGTTTATTTGGCGGCATTTTATTGTCTGGTTAAAGTTTTCGGCCGGCGTAGCTTAACTGAGCGGCTTGCTAATTGGCGAGTCACGTAGTATACACAACTTTATTCCGCGTTTAAGGCACTTTACTGCCCACTTATATGAATTGGAAAACTTGTGCCGCACATAAATTATAGCGAAGTCTGAGTTTCTTATTAGCCATTCATTTCTTTTACATATTGCAAATCTAGGTGGCGAATACTCCAGTTCTTCGGGAAAGATTGTATTATTTTGCACACCGCCTATTGCTCTTTCGCCTAGTGAGGAAAGCACAACGTAATATTCTATTTGCGTTCTAACCGTTCTGACTTTTTCCAATACTCGCTGAACTAAAAAATCAAAATTACCGTTATTGCCTACATAAAACTTTGTTACGTTGCAATTATCTATCATATCTAAAAGTGCGCGCTCTATGTCGCTTTTTAAGTCATCGGGAGAATCCTTGTGACCGAAAAAAGTGCAAATCATTATTTTAACCACCTCAATCTGCGATATATCCCATATTATATCACTAAAACATGAAAATTGCGATATATCCCACACGATATATCGCAATTTTGGTTAAAATATTGATAAAAAGGACGAAGGAGGGCGTATGAATACTAAGGCTGCTGTTGCGAAAAGAATTATTCAGCTATGCGATGAGCGCGGAATAGCAATCAACGCCCTTGCCAATATGTCCGGCGTTTCACCGTCTACAATATACAGCATGCTTAATGAGAAAAGTCAGAACCCCGGTATCGTTTCCTTGAAAAAACTCTGCGACGGGCTTGAAATAACTCTGCGCGAGTTTTTTGACAGCGCGATATTTGATGATATTGAGCAGGAGATAAGCTGAGCTGTCAAGTGAATTTTCACTTTTTGTTCACCTCACAAGTGAATGGTGTGAAAAACATAGAGCGAGGACCCCGCCTTTTGGCGGAATCCTCGCTCTTTTTTCGTTTGCGTCTGAATGAATCGGTACCTTTTACCATCAAAGTTGTTCTAGCTCGCGGAGTGCGCGGTCGATTTTAATTTCGACGTTTTTCTTGCAAATACTCCTGCCTTGTGCTATACTGGTTGTGTTTTGTTATATTCTAGTGTCGGGGCGAGAAAAATGCTATAAAAGCAGGTGGCTCACCGCGACATCGATTTAATTAAGGAGTCGGAAAATGACAGCGGGAAAAAAGCGCCTGATATACATAATTGTCTACCTGGCGTACACTTCTATTTACATTTCGAGGGTAAATCTTTCGGTAGCCGAGACTGCGCTTGAGGCTATGTCAATCTTTGATGCGGCGGGGTACGGGCTTATCGGCGGTCTGTTTTCTACCATTTATTCGGTGGGCAGGCTAGTCAACGGCGGTCTTGGAGATAGGACTCCGCCCTGGGTGATGCTCTCGGTGGGGCTTGGCTTTGCGGGGCTTGCGAACCTCGCTATCGGTCTTTTACCCCCTTATATCGGAATACTGCTCCTATGGAGCGTTAACGCATACGCTCAGTCTATGCTCTGGTCGAGCGTGCTTTCGGTCGTATCGTCAATATATGGCGGTCCGAATCTTAAGCGCATGACCTCGCTTATGGTCACGGCGGTTGCAACGGGAAATATCCTCGCGATACTGCTCGGCGGCTGGCTGATAGGCGCGTTTGGCGTCAGCTTCGCGTTTATAATTCCCGGCGCCCTCAATATACTGCTCGGCGTTGCCGTTCTCATCGTTACAAGGGGCATCAAGGCGGGCGCTGATGAGGTGGAGGAAAAGAAACACGTTCCTATGCTTTCTCTCCTTCGTGACAAGGATATACTTCTTATGTCCGTGCCCTCGGTCTTTCACGGAGTGATGAAGGAGAACGTGACGGTGTGGATGGTCGCATATGCGGCGTACGCATTCGGTGCGGATCTCTCGGAGTCGGCGTACTACGTGCTTCTGATACCCGTAATCGGTCTTGTCGGCAGACTCGCATATCCCGCGGTGCTTAAGGCGTGCCGCGACAGGGAGAATACGGTTGCCTTCTTCGGCTTTGCCGCCTGTATCCTGGCATCGGTGGTGCTTCTTTTCCCCTCGCTCGGGCTTGTCACGGCGGTGATCGCGCTCGGCGCTGTCTATGCCGCCACCTCAATGATAAACACCTCGATAACCTCGATATATCCCGTTGCATATCATCTCGAGGGCGGGAACGTGTCCTCGGTCTCGGGACTGCTCGATTTTGCGTCCTATCTCGGCGCGGGAATATCGAGCGCGATATATGGTGTTGTAATAACCAATTTCGGTTATACGCCGATGTTTATATCCTGGATAGCCGTGTCGGCTGTGTCGATTGTTGTGCTTGTAATCGTTAAAAGACAGAGAGAAAAGAAAATTCAGAATTAAGAATTCAGAATTAGGAAAAGGTGCAAATTGTAGGGCGGGGGTTAGCGTGTTATCTTTAATGGATAACACGCTAAAACTATAATTGCCCTGACGGGCAAGTTATGAGTGATGATATGCTTCGCATAGTTATGATTGGGCAACGCCCAAGTTTTAGGTTAGATGGGCAATCATATCATAACATTTGCGTAGCAAATTCATAACGGTGAGCAAAGCGAGCCTCATAACTCTAAACTAAAAACCAAAGAGAGGATATTTCGGCTACGAAACGTCCTCTCTTTTTTTGCTGCTCCGCTCTCGCGTCAGCCTTCTTTATATTCCATTATATCCTCAATTTTACAGTGAAGTGCCGCACAGAGCTTATCGAGCGTTTTGGTTTCGATATTTTCATTGGCTTTCAGGCGGCGTACGGTTTTACTGTCTATGCCGCACTCCTCTCTGAGGCGGTAGGTGGTGATACCATTTTCCTTCATCGTTTGCCACAGCTTATCAAAAACTATCATAATTATATACCCCTTTTTGTCTTGACATTATTAATTATGGGGATTATAATCATATTTATTAAGGGGATATAATCCCCATAAAGTGAAAGTGAGGGTTATATGGAACTGTTCAAAGAGGTGTTATGTAAGGCTATAATGAGGGGTGGAGTTGAGGTTTGCATTTCTTCGGAAGAGCTTATAACGGAGCTTTTTGAATCGGAGTGCTACGCAGCTCTGATGCGTATAAGGGATATATTAGCTGATGATGACATTGAAGATGCAAGCTGCTTTGATAGGATTGAGAAGATAGTTTGCGAATTTGAGGCTCTTGGCGTTAGGTGCGGAGCGCGTCACGATTTTTAAGCTAATAATTAAAAACGAAAAGATGGCAGAGAGGATTTCTCTGCCATCTTTTTTAGTTTTCCGCTCTCGCGTCAGCCCTCTTTATATTCCATTATATCTTCGATTTTGAACACTAGAGCGGAGGGGGAGCCTATTACACGTTCCTTCTCCAATAGTGGTGAGGATACTTCGTTGCAAACTGCATTGCGAACTGACCTGTTTCAGGCGAGCTTTCGGGAACCTCGATAACGCTTGTGAAGTCATCGCTTTCGCTGCACTCACAAGCCTTGTAGGTAGGCTCGGTCTCGGCAACCTAAGTGTTGTTTTCGTGCGTGCAGGCTGCGGGCGCGGTAGCTCCCGCTGCGATAACCGCCGCGGTAAGCTCGTCGTAGGACATCATGCCCGATTTTTTAAGGGTTATTTTGCCTTCCGCGTCGAGAATTACCGTGTAGGGGTAGGCGCTTTGACCGCCGAGCAGCGTATAGTATACGTCCTTGTAGTTTTCACCCTCTATGGGCGTATCCTTAGCAAAGATGATTTGGCTCTCGCCATAGTTCATATTGATAAAGTACTTCATCATCTTCGAGTCGAAGGAGGAATGTATGGCAACCACCGCAACGCTGTCGGAGTACTCCTCTGCCACGCTGTCAAAGTGGGGAAGCTCGGAGGTGCAGGGGTTGCACCAGGTGCCCCAGAAGTTGATAACTATTACCTTGCCGTAGAGCGAGCTGATCTTAACCGTGCCCTCCGTAAGAG
Source organism: uncultured Ruminococcus sp. (assembly GCA_964482885.1). Lineage (GTDB taxonomy): Bacteria > Bacillota > Clostridia > Oscillospirales > CAG-272 > UBA1740. The sequence goes on from CAYZZJ010000005.1 coordinate 14,412, forward strand.
CGAGCGCAAGCTCGCCGTCGTGCGCGAGGTCGCCTATCTTATTGCCGTAGGTTGGCTGGGGATCCTCATCGTCGGGATTCTCGGGGTCGGGATTCTCGGGATCAGGATTTTCGGGGTCGGGATTCTCGGGATCGGGCTTTTCCTCTCCTATGCCGAGCATATCCTTTACCTCATCGGGGAGCATATCGCAGGAAGCGAGAGCCACGGTAAGGGTAAATATGAGAAGCAGTGATACGATGATTTGTAACAGTCGCTTAGTCATTGTTCTTCTCCTTTTGGGCGAAATTGCTGTTTATGTAACCTTTTATTGTCGATTTAGCTAAATGAAGCAGAATAATTCGTCCTTGGCACTTTTGCCTTAGTTGAATATTCTGTGGTCCTTGCCGCGGAAGACGAGAACCTTATAGTCGCAGCCGACGATGCGCGAGTAGATGCGTCCCTCGTACTTGCCTGCCAGCTCCTCGGCCGAGAGGTTGGTGGATATTACGGTGGATTTTCCGCGGTTCTGCCTTGTGTTGATAAGGTTGTAGAGGCAGGACACGGTGAACTGATTTACAAACTCGGTGCCGAGGTCGTCGAGTATAAGAAGGTCGCACTCCATGTACTTATCCGAGTCGCGCTCGCGCTCTCCGTAGCCCGAGTGGAAGCGGTCGTTCTCAAACGCGGAAACTATGTTCTGTGCCGAGTCGTAAAGCACGTCGAAGCCGCGGCTGATGACCGAACGCGCGATAGCTGTCGATATGTGCGTTTTACCCGTTCCGGTGTCACCTATGAGAAGGAGATTTGCGGGGCGCTTGCTGAAGCTATCAGCGAAATCCCTGGCGCACTTAAGGTTGTACGCCATGCGCTTATATTCCTCCTCGTTCGTTCTGTACCACTCAAGGTCGAAGTTGTCGAAGCTCTGCTTGTCTATAAGGCTGCCCATGCCCGATGACTCTATGTTCATCATAACGAGCAGCTCCTTTAAGCAGGTACACATCTTAGTGCCGAGGAAGCCCGAGTCGGAGCATTTAGGGCAGGTGTATTTAAGCTCGGTGTAGTCCTCGGGCAGCCCCATTTTACGAAGCTCTCCGCGGCGCTCGTCCATGAGCTGCATATTTCTTTCCTTGATAGGGGCGATGTCACCGCCCGCGCAGGCGGTCTTAAAGAGCAAGAGCCCCGTGCCCGTAAGCTCGCGGTCAATCTCGGCTATCTTCTCCGAGCGTTCTCTTACCTCGTCGTTGCGCGCATCGGCTGTGGCTATCGCCGCCTGCCTGCGGCCCTCTACAATTTCCTTAGCTCTCTGGTAATTTGAATAGCTGTACATAGGTCAAATCCTTTCGCCTTAATTGCTTTCGTCATCGCCGTAGCTGCGCGCAAGCGCACGCGCCAGTGCGTCCTCCGAGTCGAAGCTCGAGTACGTCGGCTTTTCTGCGGTCTTTGCCTTTCTCGGCGCACGCGCCTTCGGCTCAGCTGTGCGAGCCTCTGCCTCCATACGGTGCTTCTCTTTATACGCCTCGACGTCGGCAAGGGTTCTTACCCCCGCTGTATGCCAGGCGGCAAGGAGCTTATCCATATAAGCGAGGTTGAACTTACCCGTCGCGCTGACGACGGCGCTGTACGCCTCCCTTATAATCTCGGTGCCGTAGCCAAGCTCCCCCGACCAGCGCTCGAAGCACTCCTCCTCGACGGGTGCGAGATTTCTGCCCCAGATGCCGATGATATTGCGTATCTCGAAGTGGGTCGAGCTTTTCTTATCGGTGGTTTGTATATAGGTTTCGAGCGCCTCGGTGGTGTCGATGCCGCGCTCGGTGAGCTGTGCTATCTTATTTTTGAGGCGTGCGGTGCTGAACACCTTTCCGCGCGCCTTAGCGCTCTCGGACATATAAGTCGCGAGTGTTAGTACGTATTCGTGTGAGACGGGATACAGCTCGTATATCGCGACGACGTTCTTGGTCTCGAAGCTGTTGAGAACGGGCTTTCCGAGAAGCGACGCCACGTCCGCGATAAGCTCTGCAAGACCTCTGTCGCGTATTATATCCGCCGCCTCGACGGCTCGTATATCGTCAGCCTCAACCTCGGGGCGTTCCTCGAATTCGAGAGAAACGCAAGGCTCGCCTGCTGTGTATCTTGTCACAACGCCTGCCTCGCGCCAAAGGGCAAGTGCTGACTTTGTACGGGCGGCAGAGATACCGCACGCCGCAGCTATCTCCGCTACGGTCGCGCCTGATGGCGACGTCATAAGATAGGTCAGAACGCGCAGCTCGTCGTGGCTTGCCCCCTCCCACACGTCGCGGGGAAGGTTGGTACCCGTGCTGAGTTTATATGTATATTCAGGCATTTTCGTCTTCCTTGGCTGCTTTATTTTTAATTGCGTAGCAAAGAGTCATAAGCGAGTCGCCCATATGGACGTTCTCTACAAGTATATCGGGGTTGTCGAGCTTCAATTCCATATTCGCAAAGTTCCAGAAGCCGCGCACGCCCGCATCCGCCATACGCACAGCGACGCCGTACGCCGCCTCCTTCGGTACGGTCAGAACGCCGATATCCACCGCGTTATTTCTGACGAAGCTGTCAATATCGTCTACCGACAGAACGGGCAGGCCGCATATCTCGGTGCCTATGATCTCGGGGTTTACGTCAAAGAGCGCAAGCCTTCTGACACCTCGCCTCTCGAACATATGCGTTGCGGCAAGCGCGCGGCCGAGGTTGCCCGCGCCGACTATTACGGCACTGTATCCGTCGGTAACGCCGAGAAGCTCGCTTATCTTCGCGTGCAGGTATTTGACGTTGTAGCCGTAGCCCTGCTGACCGAAGCCGCCGAAGCAGTTGAGGTCCTGTCTTATTTGAGATGCGGTGACCTCCATAATCTCCGAGAGGTCCTTCGAGGATATTCTCATTCTGCCCTCGCGGATAAGGTCGGTGAGACATCTGTGGTATCTCGGCAGTCTCTTGATTACCGCAGGGGGTACTGTCGCTTTTCCCTCGCCAATGCGCTTATCAAAGGTACCGGGGAGCTTGTCTATGCTTTCCATTATATACTCCTTATGTTAACTTTTATTGTCATAACATATCCATCGCGCTTGCATTCAGTGATGAATCTGCGGCGTTTCCTATCAAAAATTCAAAGTAACCCTGCGCGCCTATCATAGCCGCGTTATCTCCGCAGAGAGAGAGGGACGGCATATAGAGGGTGCGCTTATGCTTTTTTGCAAGCTCGGTGAGCCTTGTGCGGAGGTGAGAGTTCGCGGCAACGCCTCCGCATACGACAAGGTCGCAGCCCTCGTACCTCTCAAGCGCCACTCCGAGCTTCTTCGCGACTGCTTCGACCGCCTCGAAGGTATATCTCGCGGCAAACGCTGCGCGGGGCAGCTCAATACCCCTTTGCTCGTATCTGTGTATAAGGTTGATTGCCGCCGTTTTCAGACCCGAGAAGGAAAAGTCGAGCGAATCGTCCTTGACGGCGGGGGAGGGAAGTGCCAGCTCGGCACTCTTGTATTCGGCTGATTTTTTGTATCTTGTAAGGTAGCCCTCGTCTTCGCCTACGGCGGCGGTAAAGCCCTCGCGCGAGAGCGCGTCAAAGCCTGCTCCTGCGGGGTAGGGTATATCTATGATGCGGCCGATTTTATCGAAGGATTCGCCTATCGCATCGTCGCGCGTCGTGCCTATCATGGATATATCGGTGTAGCTTTTTACCTCGTATATCGCGGTGTGACCGCCCGAGGCTGCGAGGGCGATAAAGGGCGGCTTCGGCATACGCTCGCGGTCGAGATATACCGCGGCTATGTGACCCTTGATGTGGTCGACGGGGATAAGCGGCTTGCCGTTCGCTACGGCGAGTGCCTTGGCGAAATTAACGCCGACGAGCAGAGCGCCGATAAGCCCCGGGTTGCGCGTGACGGCAACGGCATCTATCTCCTTCATCGTAACGCCCGATACCTCGAGCGCCTTGTAGGTGATACGCGATATTGCCTCGATATGTGCGCGGCTGGCTATCTCGGGAACAACTCCGCCGTAGAGTCTGTGCGTTTCAACCTGAGAGGCTATGATATTCGATTTTGTAATGAAGCCGCCCTCGTGGCACTCGACCACGGCGGCAGAGGTTTCGTCGCAAGAGGACTCTATAGCGAGAATAAGCATCTGTCTTTCCTTTAAGTTTATCTAATTCTTAATTCTGAATTCTTAATTCTGAATTTACATCATATCCGCTCTGCTTGCTTTAAGCATGATTATGGCGTCGTCGGTGGGGTTGCGGTAGTAATTTCTGCGCCTTCCTATCTCGGCAAAGCCGTAGGCGCGGTAGAGCGATATTGCCGCCTCGTTCTCGGAGCGCACCTCAAGAAACAGACTTTCAAGTCCGCGACCGCGAGAGGTTTTGACGGCGTAGTCCAAGAGGCGGTATGCCACTCCGCGGCGTCTGTACGCCTCGTCAACCGCCACCCGGTATATTTCACCCTCAGGGGCAATCAGCCTGCCTATGACGTAGGCAACGACCCTGCTGCCGTCGCGCGCGGTGAAGCACATCGCGCCCTCTGAGGTGATAAGATCGTTTATTGCGCGGTAGTCCCAGGGGTCGGGGAAGCATGCCTCCTCGATTTTTGCGATACCGCTTGCATCATCGGGTACTGAGCGTGCAAAGTCCATATCAAAGGCTCTTTGCAAGCTCGATTATGTACTCGCGGAATGCCTCGGCAGTCTCGGGATGCTCGAGGCCCTTCGTAACGTTCGCCATAAGGAAGCCGAGCTTCGAGCCCATATCGTATCTGTCGCCGACAAAGTCGAGCGCGTATACGCCCTCGGTAATTGCGAGCTTCTTCATAGCGTCGGTGAGCTGATATTCACCGCCCGCACCCGGCTCGAGCGCATCAATAATGTCGAATATCTCGGGGGTTAGCAGAACTCTGCCGAGGATGGAGAGGTTGGAGAATTCCTCGCCGGGCTTCGGCTTCTCTATCATATCTGTGCAGTATGTAACTCTCTCCTCGCCCTCGATAGGCTCAACCTTAAGAGAGGAGTACTTCTGCACCTGCTCGAGCGGGACGGGCTTAACGCCTACAACAGCCTTGCCGTACTTCTCGTACACCTCTATCATCTGGCGGCACACGGGGTCCTCTGAGAAGATGATATCATCTCCGTAAAGAACGAGGAATGGCTCGTCACCGACGAAGGAGCGCGCTCTGCCGACCGCGTGACCGAGGCCCTTGGTCTCCTTCTGGCGAAGGAAGTATACGTTCGCCATGTTTGCTATTTCATAAAGGCGCTCCGCTTCCTTCGTCTTACCCTTCGCGGTGAGTGCCTGTCCGTACTCAACAGAGAGGTCGAAGAAGTCCTCCATGGCGTCCTTATCTCTGTTCGTTATGATAAGTATGTCGGTTATGCCTGCGCGAACTGCCTCCTCGACGAGGTAAAATACTGCAGGAAGGTCAACAATAGGTAACATTTCCTTGCAAACTGCGTGGGAAATAGGCAGCATTCTCGTTCCGAGACCTGCCGCGGGAATTATAGCCTTCGTAATTTTTTTCATTTTGGATTATCTCCTTTTTTATTCCTTGTCCGTGCCCGATTTGATTTCTTCAAGTATGCGCGCTATCTTCGCGCCGTGCTCGATAGAGCCGTCCTTAACGAAGCGCAGCTCGGGGGTGACGCGCAAATTGAGCGTAACTGCCAGGTGGTGGCGGAGCATACCCGTGCATTTTTTAAGCCCCTCGCCTGCCTCGAGGGAGTCGCCTATTACGGAATAATAGACGGTTGCGTACTTAAGGTCGGGTGCGACCTCCGCTCTTGTGATGCTGACGAAGTTGTTTGCAACCTTCGGCTCTCTTACGTTGCCAATGGCGATAGCAAGCTCCTCGGCTACGGCATCGTTTATTCTTCCTCTTCTGTGATTTGCCATATTCGTGTCCTTTCTTTTATCCTGCTTCTATCCTGCAAAGCCGTCCCTTGCCGCGTGCGAGGTGTGGGTATTCCAAAAGAATTGCCCGTGCGCCCTCCTTCGCGGAATCGACGACTGTGATTTTCCTTCCCGTTATGCCTTTGTATATCTTCCTTATCTCGCCCGAAAGACGCACGAAGTGCGTACAGCCGAGTATAAGCGTATCCGCTCCGGTGTTTGCAACCTCAAGCAGTAGCGAGCAGAGATACTCGCAAAGCGAGCGGCTGATAAGCCCGTCGCGCGCACCGCGCTCAATCTCATCAACCAGGTATGACGCCGCAAGCTCCCCGACGAGCAAATCGCCGAGATAATCGGCAAATACGTGCGAGCGCACCGTAGCATCGGTTGCTATAAGTGCGATTTTTCCCGTGTGCGACAGCTCCTTCGCTCTGTTTGCCGTCGGCAGAATTATCGGCGTCGACAGCTCTCTTAGGCGGTGTGGCAGCTCGCCGTGTACCGTGCTTGCCGTGCAGCAGGCAATAAGCACCCTATCGCAGCCCTCCCTGATGAGCCGCTCTATGCCGTGAGCGGTTATGTCGGTAAGCTCGTCGCGGCTTTTTCTTCCGTAGGGTGAATTTTTCTTATCCTTGAATAGCACGAGGTCGGAGCGCGGAGCAAGAAGTCTTAATTCTCTGACCGCGTTCTCGCCGCCCTCGCCGCTGTCGAGCACGCCTAGCACGAAGCACCCTCTATCAGCTCGGTTATAAGCACGCGCTCAGATATTCCGCACTCCGCGAGCATCGCGGGGTACATACTGCCCGCGGTAAAGCCGGGCATCGTATTTATTTCGTTCAGTATGACCTCTCCTGCGTGAAGGAAAAAGTCGATGCGCGCAAGCTGCCCTACGCCGAGCGCGCGGACAAGCCTTGCCGACAGCTCGCGTATTCTCTCGCTGACAGAGGTGGAAACGTCGGCGTGCGGGTGAATGACGGCGCGGCTGTGCTTGCCGTATTTTTCGGAGTAGGTGTATACACCGCGGAGCGACACCTCGCCCGGGTGCGTGAATATCTCACCGTGGGTGGGAGAATTAAGGTATGCACATTCAAGCTCTCGCACACCCTCAAGGTATTCCTCAATCAGAATTCTCTCGCCGAGTAAAGCCGCTCCGAGATACGCCGCCTCGAAGTCCTCGGGGGAGGATACGAGCGCGCAGCCGACGGAGCTGCCAAGCCCTGCGGGCTTTATAAACAAGGGATAGCCTATCTCGCGCTCGGCGCGCAGTCTTGCCTCGGCTGTGGGGGTGTGTGCCGTAATATGGACGGCTCGCGCGGTGGGTATGCCGAGAGAGGAGGCAAGCTCCTTCGTCAGTACCTTATCCGCCGCAACCGCCCCTGCCGTCACCTTACAGCCGACGTAGGGTATTGACGCACATTCGAGCGCGCCCTGGACTATGCCGTCCTCGCCGAAGTCACCGTGCAAAATCGGGAACGCGACGTCGGGATAAATCCTGCCGTCACCTATAACAAGACAGCCGCCACCGGGCAGACGCGCAGGGTAAAGCACTCTGCCGCGCGCACCTCTCTCGCGCCATATTCCCCACCTGTCAATCATGACGGGGTAGGGGATATATCTGCCGCGGTCGATGCTTGAGAGTAAACTCAGGGCGCTCGCGCGCGATACCGCACGCTCATGTCCCTTGCCACCGAATATAATTGCTACGAGCTTCTTTTTCAATTCTGACACCTCGCCTTGTTTAATGATTGATGAGCGGAGTGTCACGGGCGTCCCCGCGCTACCACAGCTCCGAAATCATTATATGCCGGGGTGTGTCAGTCGTTCTTAAATCTGAGTATCGCAACTCGGTCGTTGCCCGAGTAGTCCTTTATAATTTCAAGCTCCATATCCTCGGCGTCGGCTATCCCGAGAAGAAGCTCTCTTTGGTCGTAGCCTATTTCAAGGGCGATGAAGCCCTCTGGCTTTGTAATCTTCTTCGCCATAGGTACTATGGCGCGGTAGAAGTCACCGCCGTCCTCACCGCCGACGAAGGCGCACCTCGGCTCGCGGTATATCTCCGGCTCTAGCGCCGCGTACGCCCCTTCGGTGACGTATGGCGGATTTGACAGCACCGCGTAGTATTTTTCTTCACCCGTGTCGATATTGCCGAGGACGTCTGCTTCTGTTAAGGTCAGTCTGTCGGACACGCCGTTTATGCGCGAATTTTCCTCTGCGACGGCGATCGCAGCGGGCGAAATATCGACTGCTACAGCAGTTGTAGCTACGGTATTTTTAAGGGTTGATATAGCCACGCAGCCGCTACCCGTGCAAAGGTCGATGAAGCTCTCGCCGCGCGGCATATGCTTTACTGCGTAATCGACTAGATGCTCGGTGTCTGCGCGCGGAATAAGCACGTCGGGCGTGACCTTGTACTCCTCACGGTAGAAGCCAACGCTGCCTATGATATACTGCAGCGGCTCTCTGTCCACCCTGCGCATAATGGCGGCATCAAGCTCGGGGCTGCATACGTCCTCGGTGCGAGAAATACGTCCGTAGGCATCAGCCGCGCCATAGGCGCGGAACAACTCCCTCGCATCGTACTCAGCCGACGCTATCCCCGCCTCGCCAAGGAGGGCGATTGCCTCGTTAAGCGTCATTTTCGTTTTTGGCGCTTGTATTCTCGCCACCGTCGGTGGGGGTATCTGGAGAGGGCTCCTCGTCTGCCTTTTCAGGCTCGGCTACGCTGTTCTCTGCCGCAGAGTCGCTGTCGGATTTCTTTTTCTTCTCGGATACGATTATGGTTTCTCCGCCGTTCTCCTCCCAGGGGCGCGCGGCAAAATACTCGCCGAACTCGGGGAAGTCGTCGCGGAGCGCGCATTTGAGCGATACGATTGCCACCTCTAGCATATCCTCGGTAGGCTCCTTGGTCGTAAGGCGCTGCACCCAAAGACCGGGTGCGGAGATTATTCTCGTTACTGCGTTATCGTGCTTGCCCATAAGCATGAGGATCTCATATCCGATGCCCATGATGAGAGGGAGAATGAGAAGCCTGATGCCGGTGTAGGCTATTGTCGGCAGACCGGGGAAGACGTTACGCACGAACATACCCGCAAGGATGCCGAGAAGTATCATAAGGAACATAAAGCTCGTTCCGCAACGGGGGTGGAAACGCTTGTGCTTAGCCGCGTTTGCAGGGGTAAGCTCGTCGCCCGCCTCGAAGCAGGCTATGGATTTATGCTCCGCACCGTGATACATGAAGGTGCGCTTGATGTCGGGAATGAGCGAAACCAGCGCAAGATAGGCTAAGAAGATCACGACCTTCATCACGCCCTCGATAACCGCGATAAGCGTCGCGCTGATGCCCTCCTCGTTGCCCGAGATGAGCTTGTATAGGAAATTAATTCCGTCCGCCGCCCACATGGGTAAGAACATGAAGAGGAAGAGCGCAAGTCCTACGCCAAGCACCACGCCCAGCACCATAATGAAGTCGGTAAGCCCGATGCCGAGATGCTTACGCATCCACCTCTCCGCCTTGCCCTCCTCTTCCTCGATTTCAAGAGCATCGGCAGAGGCGTTGAGCGTCCTTACGCTGAGCGCCATCATCTCTATGAAGTTAACAACTCCGCGGAGAATTGGAATATTAAGTATCTTGTGCTTTTTCCTTACGGAGATGAAGTTATCGTCGTTGACGACGAGCGTACCGTTCTCCTTGCGGCAGGTGGTTACGGTGTGGCTGCCCGCCTTCATCATAACTCCCTCAAGCACCGCCTGACCGCCGACGCGGTTAAGCCTGCAGGGCTCGGTGCCCTGCGCCGTTTTCTTTGCCATAGTGTATATCCTTTCGTGCCGCGCCCGTGGACGCGCCTTGTGCATAGTAGAAGTATTATAACACACGCGAGCAAAAAAATAAAGAGTTTTAGCGCAATTTAACAAAGTTCACGGAAAGTTAATAAATTCAGAATTAAGAATTCAGAATTCAGAATTATAGGGTTGGGATGAGTGGACGATCCTTGACCTTCCCTTTTGGGGAAGGGGGACCACGAAGTGGTGGATGAGGTTTGGTGGATAGGTGCAACTAAGCAAGACCTCATCCGTCGCGGCAAGCCGCGCCACCTTCCCCAAAGGGGAAGGTAATGTCCGGGACACGTCTATGGACTTCTGCGAAGTCGTGATATGGAGCGCTATGCGCTCGTGTAAGGAGCAAAGCGACGGAATAGCGAGCTTGCGAGCGCCTATGCCACTACGGTGGATTTAAGTAGAAGGGGCGTGATAGTAACCTTGTAGGGCGGGGGCTTGCTCCCGCCGAAATCCGGTCTGTTGTTATGGGCGTGTCTGTGCTTAGCTCTAAAAGCAAAATATTGTCTATGGCGTGGAACGAAACAGCATGCGGCGGGAGCAAGCCCCCGCCCTACGCTCTTGTGCTTGTGCGTGGATGTAGTTGCATATCGATTTGCATCTCCGTGCATTGGCGCGGATTTTGGTCGTGTAAAAAAGGACAAGCCGTTTAGTTCGACTTGTCCACGAAATCATTGGTGTAGATATCACCGCCGTTGCCCTTGGTTTTACCACGGGAAGGTCCTACCCGTGTTGAGCTTTTGGCGGATTTTTTAGTTTTTGTATATTTGAGTATCTCGTCGTAAAGCCATTTGCCGCCGAGAAGCAGCATGGATATGCCCGCAAGGGTGTAGGGCCACACGGGGATCAGCATAACGAAAAGCCCGAATATAGATAAAACCGAATAAACAACGCTCTCAATATACCACTCACGTGTTCTCGGTGCAAGCCTATGCGAGGGGCGTGCGAGCTTAAACAGGGAATAAACGGTGACTATCCCGCCGAGGAAATTGCAAAGTATACCCGGTGCCGCCGAGCGCACCGCAATCATCGAAATGCCGAAGAAGAGGGTGAGGGAGGACTTGAATATCGCGCCATAGCCGAACAGGCTCGTGATAGGGGAGTGATCCGCGCCGAGAAGCGTGGCTATTATTCCGAGAATTCCCGCAAGGGCAAAGTATGAGCCGACGGCTATTATAACGACGTCAAGCGGGACACCGCGCAGGATAATAAAGGCAATTCCTATTACCGTAAGTGCTGAGGCACATACTATCGTCGACGTGAGATTTTTTATGATTTTCTTTAATTTTTGCATACTTATATTTACCTTTTATTTGTTTGGCACAAAATACGGGCGGTGGATACCGCCCGCTTAAATTGCTTTTGCTTAATCGTCGAAGGTCGCGGACTCTACGTCCTCGTTAAACTTATTCATCCTTCTGGCGTTCAGATAGTAGCTGTCACCGGCATGAGAGATGAAGGCGTATTCCTCGTCGTCTATATCGAAGAGCCTGCCGCTGACGTCAAGCGCTCTTGCCGCCATGCAGAATACGTCGAGAAATTCATCGGTATCAAACTCGTCAATTCCGATACCGTCATCATCATTCGAGAAGGTAAATCCCGTAACCTCGGAATCCTCCTGTTCCTCGTAGCCGTCGCGGTAGTCTATATAGCCGCTCTCCATTTCAAAGAATTCGTCAAGCTCTCCCGATTTAAGGAAGCTTACGAGCTTCTTGACCTCGGACTTGATGCCCGTGACGGTAATCTCAAAATACAGTTCTTCACACAGAGTCATATAATCTCCATTCTTGCCAAAAACGGCTTCTTACGTTTGCTACTTTTGTGTGTATGCCCGTGAGCGCTCACGGGCATTTTGAGTATATCACAGCAAAATATGCTTGTCAACAGTGTTTTTAGAAAATCATTTCCTCATATTACAGTTCTATTCACGCGTGGGGAAAGAGGACACAGTGGAAGTGGAAAATGGAAAGTGGAAAATGGAAAATGAATAATGGAGAGTGGAAAGGGATTTGCATTGACGGGCGGGAGAGAAAATGCTACAATAAAAACAGACGGAGGTGCTTATGGGCAGATTTGCGGGTAATGATGCCGAGCGTATCGGCGTAAATGAAAATATAAAGAAAAACGAAAGAGAAGCTTCAGTGGGTGCTGACGGGCAACAGAGGCGTGCCTTTGGCACGGATATCTCGGCAGAGAGGGATAGCTCCGCTACTGCAAGGGGGTGCTGCGCTCGTGCAGAGGAAAAGAATACCGATAACGTCGGTGAGGGCGTGCGCGGCATAGCCGATAACGTTGATAGTGATAACGGCGCGGTAAGCGGATTTACGGTTATGGGGCTGATAATGCTTATACTTTCCCTTGCGGCGCTGGGCTTCGGGGTGTATCTTGCGTGTGTGTGCTTCTCCTCGGCTGCCGCCACCTCGGGTGCGCTCGCCGCGGTGTTGTCCATAGTATCGGGTGGCGCTGAGGCTGCTGCCGACGCTATCGGGGATGCGGTCGTAGGGCTGGTGTCGGGTGTGATAAGCACTGTCGCATTCGGCGCGGCTACCGTTATACTCGGGCGCATAGCCCGCCTCCTTGCGAAAAAGGTGCGTGAGAGCGAGGGCGGCGCGCTTGCCCTGCTTGCCAAAATCGCATCTGTAGCGGCGCTCATCTTAAGCTCGGCGGTGTTCGTCGTTGCGGCTCTGATCATCATTCCGTGGGGATAAGTATTCGAGGAAGGGCTACCTCATAAAAATTTACAATTTATATAATATAGAGAAAATATTTGTGCAAAATATTTAATCGGTTGTCGCACCCGACGGTAAAACTCTCTGAAATTTGTTCGATGTGACAATTTACATAAAAGCATGGGGTATGGTAAAATATTCATACCCCTTTATTATTTTGCGCGATACGGGCGCGGGGTGGCTGTGCGGACTTGATGAACGGCCGATGCAGTCAAATAAATTCGTTTGTCAAAATTCACATACATAAGGAGAAGAAAATGAAGAAAAGGTATGGGATAATTTCCATCATCGTCATTCTGGCGCTGGCGCTCAGCCTGACCTTCGTGCTGCTTGCATCCGCAGAGGATGCTACCGAGGCAACACTGAAGCTCGGTGACGCGACGGCAGTGTCGGGTACGTACGACGAGATGGTAGAAAAATTGAACACCGAGATCGGCAGTCTGGGTGCCGCTACGGCTAAGCTCACGCTTACGGCAAATGCCAAGGCAACGAAGCAGCTTAACCTTGCGGGCACGGGTGCCGAGAGCGTTGTTATCGAGCTTGGCGGCTACACGCTTGACGTGAGCGCGGTTTCGGGCACGGCTATCGTGGCTGACACCCTTGCGGCATTCGATATCAACGGCGGCTATTCGTATAACGTAGAGCTTGGTCAGCTCGTCGGCGGCGCAGGCAGCCTCGTTGAGGTCAAGAACGTTGCCGCAGCCGAGATCTATGATGCGGCTCTTTCGTATAACGGTGCTGTAAGCGGCGTTGTCGCTTCTGGTACGGGTCACCTGATTCTCAGAAATGCCTCTGTTACGAATGCGGCAGCAGAGAGCGTTGCGGCTATCGTATCTGCTGATACGATGGATCTCACTCTCGTTGGCGCTACCGTCAGCGGTAAGGGTACGGGCGCCTCTGCTACTTCGTCCACCGTTCGCTTCGAGCGCTCCGAGATCAAGGCTGACTACGCTTATTCCACCGATAAGTCCTGGCTCACCGCTGTTGACACCGTCTTTGACGGTGCTACCGCAGCCTTCACCGGTGCGGCATCCGAGGGCGACGTTATCAACCTTGCGGGTGCTACGCTTCGCGGCGGCGCTATCCTCTCTGGCAGCGTGACTAAGGATATGGTTAAGCTCTGGTACGGTACGGGCAGCACTCTTATAGAGGCTGAGAATCCCGCAGATTCCGTTACCGTGGCTACTCAGTACGGCACTCTTACTGAGGCTGTTGCGGGTACTTGGACGCTTGAGAAGAACGATGCGGTAGGCAGTAATTCTGCGGTTGTAACCCTTCTTATCGACCGCGGTGAGATAACCGAGACCACAAAGGCGAAGCTGGCTGATGCGTTCGGTTCATACAGTTATCAGACCGTAAGGTCGGTAGCCACCGTGGCAATCGTTAAGGATTATGCGGTTGAGGATGCGGTTCTTATGCCGATAACCGTAGGTGATAAAAGCAACTACCCCGTTAGCACCGATAAGGGTAACGGAAATCTCTCCGTATTCGTTGATTTCGACGGATATGACGTTAATCATAACATATCCAGATGGTGCTTCCAGCCTCAGGGACTTTTCAGACTGTCCTTCGACGGCGCTGACGCGCTCGGCAACGAGGGTGTATATACTCATGCAGGCAGAGTCGGCGGCTTTATGTACGATCCCGATGCCAGTATCGATTCTATCATCAGCATCACGAACCTTGTCATGAAAGCAGCCGATTCCTCGGGTCAGGTTAAGCCCGACGGCACGTCCTCCAGCGGCGGAAACGCGCTGCTACAGCTTCAGGAGGCGCAGCATTACTTCGTTAACGTTGATTTCGTATACACCGGCGAGGATTACGGAAACAATCTCAAGAGCTCCGCATACGTTCCGTATTCCACCTCTATACTTCAGATAATGGCTCAGGGCGGCGCGTTCGTTTATGCGGAGGGCTGTACCTTCACTAACGAGGCTCCCGACGTTATGGGTATAACCAGCTATAATGCGCCGAAATCCAGCTCGAGCTATGGAAGATATGGATACTTAAAGAACTGCGAGTTCGACGGCGTAAACTATGCGGCTACTACTACCTCGGGCAGCAGCGATGCACTCGGAGTACACGTTCGCGTGGCTGACTGTAAGGTTAGCACGTTGAAGGTGCCCTTCTCCGGTGGCTACACGGGCCAGAATATAATTGTCACCGACTGTCAGGTTACTCTCCCCGCAGACACCAATTTCGCGGCGGGTAAGGTTGAGATCCGTTACGGAAAGGGCAATATGAAGATATATTCCGCTACCGAGCCCGCCGGCACTCAGGTGCTTGAGGACGGCACGGCGCTCTTCTTCGACCAGATATCCGGCTCTTATATGCTTGCTACCGGCGATCAGATATCTTCTTTGAAGCTTAATAAGCTCTTTGCTAGCGGAATGGTATTCCAGGCAGGCAAGCCCATCAACGTATGGGGTACTTGCGATGCTGAGGGAGTTAAGATTACCGTAGCTCTCGGCGAGGCTACTGCCGAGACGACCGTTGCAGACGGAAAGTGGGAGGTTACTCTTCCTGCTATGAATTACGCCAAGGGCCTTACCCTCACGGTTAACGAGGAGGGCAAGGAGTACGGCAACAAGGCTTATACGAACGTTGATATCGGCGAGGTCTGGGCTATGTCCGGTCAGTCGAACGCTAACCTCGGTGCTTACAAGCTCGAGGACTTCGAGGAGTATAAGGCGCTTGCAGACGGCTTTGACAATATCCGCTGCTTCAGCGTTGCGGCAGACCTGGACGTCGAGAACGGCGAATATACCGATGCGGTCACGGCTAAGTGGTATCAGGTAACATCCGAGACTCTGGCGAATGAAAAGGATAACTCTACCGGTCTTTCCGCAGTTGCATACGTTATGGCGACAAGACTTGCCGTCGAGCTTGAGGGCAACGTGACTATCGCCGTCGTTGATATCAACTATAACGGTAAGGCAATCTCGAACTTCATTTCAAATAAATATGATCCCAACGCTAAGTCTGCCGATGCCGAGCATGGTGTATACAACACGATGATAGCTCCCTTCGTGGGCTACAACATCAAGGGCTTCGGCTGGTATCAGGGCGAGGCAAGCTCGGACTCGGGCGAGTGTGACTCCTCGAGCGACGGATACTACGGACTTAACGTAGACCAGCTCTACGCTACCTATACCGAGGCCTTCAACAAGAATGCGGGCAACGAGCCTCTCGAGCTGTTTATAATTCAGCTCTCCGCATATATGTCTAATCCCTCTTATATCCGTGCATATCAGCAGGATATAGCGGCTCGCAACGAGCATTATCACCTCGTAAGCTCTTCTATAGCCGGCTCTACCCTTTCGAAGGAGGATTTCGCACTTGATAGCGACAACGGCTTCGGAAATGGACAAGTGCATGCTGCGAGAAAGTCTCCTATCGGTATCGCGTTTGCTGATAGTATTCTTGAGAACGTATACTTCAAGGATCAGAGCCTCAAGATCGCTAACCCCGAGATTGAGTCCGTGGTTATCGAGGGCAATACCGTCAAGGTTACCATTGACCGCGATATCGCGCTTATGTACGGCTCTACGGCAGATGGCTTTGCAATCTCTGCCGACGGAGATACATGGGTTGATGCTAAGGGCACGATTGATGGCAGAACCATCAGCCTTACCGCTGACGGTGTAGATGCTCCCAAGTACGTTCGTTACGGCTTCTACAACTCTGTAATTGAGCTTGAGGACGGAACGAAGATCACCTTCTCGAAGTCTGCAGACGGCATCAGCTACGTAGCAGATCCCGCAAGCACCAAGGCTACCACCGTTACCATCACCGTCGGTGATAAGACCTACACCATTAACACCGCTGATCCCGAGGTTATCAGATCCATGATCCCCGGCAATATCATTGCCGAGAACGGACACACGCTTCCCGTATTCTCGACGGCTCTTACCTCGTCGAGTGCGGGTGAGAACTAAAAGGAGGTAAAGCATAATGAAAAAGAATACTATCAAGCAGCTTCTCCTTGTTATAACGCTCCTTCTTCTGACGGTAGCGCTTGCCTCCTGCTCCTTCCTCGAGGGTCTTCTGCCCGGCGAGGAGGACCCCTGCACCCACGTTGATGCAGATACCGACGGCAAGTGCGATGAGTGCGGCGAGGCGGTATCCGACGAGCCGGATCCCGAGGAGCCTGACGAGCCTATTAAGGATATGGGCAAGGCTCCCAGCGTAAAGGCTGTTACCTTTAAGGATAAGACCGTTATCTACAACGGTCAGTACCACGAGCTTTCGGTCGATAAGGACACTCTGCCCTCGGGCGTCGTAGTTCTTTATTCGACGAACAAGTATATGGACGTCGGTGAGTACGAGGTTACCGCGGACTTTTATTGGGGTGGCGAGAAGATAGAGGGTGCGTCCAAGACTGCAACCCTTACTATCAACAAGGCAACCTACGATACCTCCTCGATAGCCCTCACCGGTCTTACCAAGTATTATGATGCCGAGGCTGTTACTCCCAAGATCGCGGGCAGAATCCCTGCGGGCGTTACTGTAAATTACACCTATAAGAACTCTGCCGGCGAGACGGTCGACGAAATGAGAAATGCAGATACCTACACGGTATGGGCATCCTTCACGGGAGATGCGAACAACTATCACGAGATAGCTCCTCTCTCGGCTACCGTCGAGATAAGAAAGGCGAGAATATCCGGCATCAGCTTTGCCGACAAGAGATTTGACTATGACGGCGAGGCTAAGTCTATCTTCATCGAGTACATAAACGGTGAGCTTCCGGCAGAGGTTAAGGTTTCCTATGAAGGAAACGGTCAGACCGCACGCGGCAGCTACACGGTTACCGCATCCTTCGAGACGAGCGATAACTACGTACCGATCGACGATATCACGGCAACTCTTTCCATCACCAACAAGCTCCACGATATGTCGGGCATTGAGTTTCTCGGCGGAAGCGTTACCTATGACGGAATGGCTCACAACCCCGCTATCAAGGGCGAGCTTCCCGAGGGTGTAAGAGCAGAGGTTATTATCATCGACGGGAACGGCGAGGTTGTGACCTCGGTGGTAAATGCGGGTACGTACACGGCGACGGCTAAGTTCACCGTTGACGAAAATGAGTACGAGCCTATCACCGATATGACCGTAACGCTTGTAATTCTCAAGGCATCCGTCAGCGGCATCGTATTCAGTGATGCTACCGAATACTTTGACGGTACGGCTAAGTACGTCTACGCTACCGGCGTACCCTCTAACGTTGAGGTAAGCTACGAGGGCAACGGAAGGGTCGAGATCGGCAGCTATACCGTTACCGCTAAGTTCTCCGTTGGCGAAAACTACGCAGAGATCCCCGATATGACCGCTACTCTTAACATAATTGCTAAGGAGTACGATATGTCCGGCGTCAGCCTTCCCGGCTCGACCGTGACCTATGACGGTACAAACAAGATGCCTGCAATCGTGGGCGAGCTTCCCGAGGGTGTTACCGTTACCATTACTGCGACGGACGCGCTCGGCAACCTGCTTACAGAGATTGTGAACGTAGGCACCTACACCGTTACAGCTAAGTTCACCGGTGCGCCCGACTTCAAGGCTATCCCCGATATGACTGCTACGGTTACTATTACCAAGGCAACCTTCACCGGTGCTGCCTTCGAGGACGCTCTCGTTTACTATAACGGTGAGGCTCAGTACATCTACGTTACGGGTATACCCGAGACCGTTGAGGTTGTATATGATAACAACGGACAGATTTATCCCGGTGTATACACCGTTACCGCAACGCTGACCCCCAGCGATAACTACGAGGCTCCCGCTCCCATGACGGCGACTCTTACCATTGAGCTTGGCAATCCCGATGACACTCCCACAAGCCAGCTTACCTATGAGAAGGTTGAGGGCGGATACGCCGTTACCGGCATCAGCGAGTTCCGTAAGTTCGTTATGATTCCCGCAAGCTACGAGGGCGAGGCTGTAGTTGCTATTAAGGCAAATGCATTCCGCGGCACCGAGCTTGAGTACGTTTACATTCCCGAGACCGTTGAGAGCATCGGAAACGCGGCATTCTACGGCTGCGGCTCGCTTAAGACTCTCAAGATCGCAGACTTCTCGATCACCGTTGGCGAGGACGGAAATCTCGTTACCACCGATTCGAGCGCACTTAAGACCATAGGTCAGAAGGCGTTTGCCGACACAGGCATCACCGAGATCGACCTTCCCGACAGCCTCGTTGCTATCGGCTTCGGCGCGTTCGACGGCTGTACCGCTATGACAAAGATCACCGTGCCCTTCATCGGCGGCTCGGCTAACACCACTCACGCATTCCTCGGCTACATCTTCGGCGCGGCATCCGCAGAGACTGCGTACAACTACGTTCCCGAGACTCTTAAGACGGTTATCATCTCTAATAACTGCAAGGAAATCCCTGCATTTGCGTTCTACAAGCTCTCCTCTCTTGAGAGCGTTTACATCGGACAGTCGGTTACCGAGATAGGCAACAGCGCCTTCGCATACTGTACCGGCATCTCCGATATCTTCGTTCCTAAGAGCGTCAACAAGATTGCCGCTAACGCATCGGCGGAGAATTCTCCCTTCTTTGGCTGTAAGGCTGATATGCTTATCGCATTTGAGTCCACGGTTGCGAGCGTTGGCGCATACTACGTGAGCCTTACCGAGGACGATATGGCATTCACCGTATTCAACAAGACGTACGAGGATTACGTTATGAACAAGGAAGATTACAGACGGGCAGATCCTGCCGATGCTTATCTTGGCGGTATCTACTACGACGGAAATCTGCTGTCGGGCTTCGACAAGGATACTCTTAACTACACTATCGATATAGACGTCAACTCCGGTATAGGCGTTATCAGTGCTATCAAGACCTCGCCGATTTCCGAGATGGAGATCGTGAAGGACAAGAACGGCGTTAAGATCACCGTTGTCTCCTACGACGGCACCGTTACCAAGACCTACACCGTTACCTACAACATCACCGGCACCTTCGATGCCTCCTCCGAGGTAGTAAACAAGAACGGTGCAAAGGGTACCGTGGCGTTCGTTATCGACGACGGCTTTGTTCCCGCGGCTAACTTCGCGAAGACGATGATGGCTAAGTATCCGAGCCTTGCTCTTAACTTCGCTATTCCTACCAAGAAGTTCGCTACCCTCCAGACCGAGGATAAGAACGGCGACGGAATCCCCGAGTATAAGATGGACGCTGATGGCAATTATATCTATGATATAGAAACCGAGACCGTTGATTTCTGGAAGGATATACTTAATTCCGCTCCCGGACGCACCGAGATCATCGCTCACTCTCACGATCACGCCTTCTGGGGAATGAACGATGCGGGCGGAACTCAGGTTACCGTAAGCAACAGAGACCCCTACAATGCGGCTGCTACGAGCAGTCTTATTGAGGGCGGCTCTACCGCACAGATCTGGGGTGCACAGCAGATAATATCCGATATATTCGGCGAGCTCGGCTCTCGCGGCTTGACCTATATCACTCCCGGTATCGTTAAATGCACCGGCGCGAAGGAAATAGGAAACGACCTTAATATCACCTTCAAAAATTCTGCGGTATGGCTTATTAACGACACTGCGGTTAACGTTCAGGACGGTCAGATCACCCTTGCTGCCGAAACAGCTATCTCGCTTCAGTCGGTTGCAATCACTATGCCTGCGGGCACCGTGATCACTACTGTTGCTGATTATAGCAGCGGTACGATTGCTGCGGGCTCGGTTGTCAGAATCGTTTCGGGTAGCTACACTATTCCCGCGGGAACGAACGTTCTCGGCTACGGCGATTACTATGATGATCTCTATGACGTAGCATACGCCGAGGGCGTTATGATCGCAGCACGTAATACCGGCGCGAGCGGCACTTCCACAAAGGGCTACTACACCAAGGATTACTTTACGACTATCGATCACAGACAGCTTCAGAGATCCTTCGGTATCAGCGTAAGCGATTCCACTACCGATGCTACCGTTGACGAGTGGGTATCGCACATCGACGCGGCTGTAGAGAAGGGTGTATGGGTATCCTACTGTATCCATAATATCCTGACTCCCGATACCGCTACCGGCAACTATATCCTCGAGGAACATGCTGAGAGGCTCTTCTCGCAGGCTGTGTCCTACGGAGATCAGCTCTGGATCGCTAACTACACCGATGCAACCCTCTACTATCACGAGTGGTCTAGCGCGGTTGTTAACGCGGTCTACGATGCATCGGCTGACAGCATCACCGTATCTCTCACCGACAGCGAGCGCGACGATATCTACAACATGGCTCTTACCGTTAAGATTGCTGTTCCCGCTAACTGGAGCACAGCTACCGCAAACGGTCAGCAGCTCACCATCAGAGTTGACGCTGACGGCTCTAGCTTCGCATACGTTGACGTTGTTCCCGAGACCAGCGTTACCGTTATCGGAGGCTAAGAGAATTAAGAATTCAGAATTAAGAATTTTGGATTGAAAATCGGCGCTTTGGCATAAAGAGGAGAACTCCTTTCGCGGGGTAATACCCGGTAAAAGCGCTAAACGGCTGAGCCTCGCGGCTCAGCCGTTTTTAATGTTGGGAGGAAGGTTTATAAACAAATAATAGCAAAAGAGGATTAAAGGCTCGGAATTGTAGCCTTTGATCCTCTTTATGTTTTTTGAGAATATCTTTCCATTGTAACTACTCATCCGCCAACCTCATCCACGAACCTCATCCGTCAGCTTCGCTGACACCTTCCCCAAAGGGGAAGGAAAAAAACGCCGCTGCGCTACGCTTGCTACCCAAAGGGGAAGGTTTGTGTATGGGCAAGTAGCCAGGCAAAGGCAGAGCCGCCCAAGCCCCCGAGCGAGGGAGTTTCGAGGGTAGCGAAGCGGCGTTTTGGTAGTGAATAACAATCCGGCGGATTGTTAGAGCCAAAACGTGACCGAGCCGAAGCGAGACAAATCTTTGATCGCCGACTGATAGCTGTACAAAGGTACAGCGAGGGAGGGGAGCGAAGATAGTAAAAGAAAATTTTAATTTAACGGAGGAAAACAAAGTTTTCCAACCCTAATACATTTACATGCCAAAAAGGAAAGGGTGAGGCACATATGGGTGATATTCTTAGCGGAGAATTTGAAAACTCTGCTAAGTGCGAGCATCGCATTTGACTGGT
>CAYZZJ010000006.1:0-35131 GCA_964482885.1 uncultured Ruminococcus sp.
CAGTGCGAGTTTGCAGAGTGCAACGTCGACGCACGAGAGGCATGCCGCGACTGCTGGGCAAGGCTCTATTGCTCCGGCGGCTGTGCCGCAAACGCATATCATGCAACCGGCAGCGTCAAGGGCGTATATGAAAAGGGCTGTGAGCTGTTCAAGAAGCGTATGGAATGTGCGATAATGCTGGCTATTGCCAAGGAGCTTTCGGAATGATAAGGACGCCGATAGACGACTTTCTCAGAGAGTACGCCGACTCAAATACGGCAAGGCTGCATATGCCCGGCCACAAGGGTGCGGGAGATATCGAAAGATACGATATAACCGAGATAAAGGGTGCGGGCAGCCTGTACGAGGACGGGGGCATTATCACAGAGAGTGAGCGCTATGCCTCGGAGCTTTTCGGCTCTGACACCTTCTACTCGACCGAGGGCTCTTCGCTTGCAATCAGAGCCATGCTCTATCTCGCGCTTATAGATGCTAAGGAAAAGGGAAAGCAGCCCCTTATTCTTGCAGGCAGAAACGCACACAAGGTATTTATAAGTGCTGCAGCACTTCTTGACCTAGACGTTGAATGGCTTATCGGCGGCGGCTCTTATATGTCATGCGTGGTAACGGCAGACGCTCTCTCGGAAAAGCTCGACGGAATGGAGAAAAAGCCCACGGCGGTATACCTTACCTCACCCGATTATCTCGGCAATATGGCAGACGTAGAGAGCATCGCGCGTGTTTGCCACGAGCGCGGAATTATGCTGCTTGTGGATAACGCGCACGGTGCGTATCTGAAATTTCTCTCCCCCTCACGCCACCCCATAGACCTCGGTGCCGATATGTGCGCCGACTCCGCGCACAAGACTCTCCCCGTCCTCACGGGCGGAGCCTATCTGCATCTTTCAAATCACCTCCCCGAGAGCCTCAGACAAATGGCAAAAAATGCTCTTGCGCTTTTCGGAACGACAAGCCCGTCATATCTGATTTTGTCGTCGCTAGACGGTGCGAACAGACTGCTCGGCGGAGAATTTGCCGATAATTTGAGAACATTTGTTAACAAAACAAGCTCTGTCAAAGCAAAGCTTACCGATATTGGCTATGAGCTTGTCGGTGACGAGGAGATGAAAATAACCGTAACCCCGCTCTCCTACGGATACACGGGTGAGGAGCTTGCAGAGCTGCTTCGCGAAGAAGGAATAGAGCCTGAGTTTGCAGACAGAGATTACGTTACCCTTATGCCCTCGCCTATAATTCCCGAGGACTTAGATCTACTCTTGTCGGCTCTTTCCGGGGTGGAGAGAATGCCCGGCATATATGCCGAAGCTCACGGGCTTTCTTTGCCAGAGCGTGCGTGCAGTATACGCGAGGCTACACTCAGTCCGAGCGAGCTTCTTCCGCTTGACTTGTGCATCGGCAGAGTTCTCGCGACAGCCGACGTATCCTGCCCTCCCGCAGTTCCGATACTGGTACCCGGCGAGGTTATATCAGAAGCACACCTCGATATATTCGACTATTACGGCAAGGATAGCCTCAGAGTTATAAAGTAAAACAATTTAACGGTATAAAAAACCGACAGCGCTGACAGCGCTGTCGGTTTTTCTTTTTTATTATAAATCAATCCGATGCCTCGTTATCACCTTCGGTGTGGGCAACGCCGCGGCTCTCAATATATCCGAGCAGATATACCGAGCCCAGAACAAGGACTATACCAATAGCACCGAATATATCGGGTATCTCGCCGAAGATAATCATCGCATAAACCGTCGCGGACATCGGCTCAATTACAGCAAGCGAGGACGCTGTACCTGCATCAAGACTCTTAAGGGCGGTGTTGTACAGGAAATAAGGAATAACGAAGGTAACAAGACCGAGTAATATGAACAGCACCCATGCCCACGCATCGCTTGCAAGCCTTATTATTTCCGCAGGGTTCGATATAGGCAGGGCAACGAGCGACATAAAGATGAAGGCATACGCGCTCAGCGAGGTCGGTGATGCACCGTCCTTCATCGCTGTTTTCGATATGATTATGTATGCGGCGTAGCAAACACCCGAGCCAAGCCCTGCGAGTATACCGATAAAATCAGCCTCAAAGCTTCCTATCGCACCCGATACGAGGATGCAGCCTGTAAGCATCGCGGCTATCGCGCCTATCTTCGCGCGTGTCATTTTCTCGCCGAGGAAAATCGCCGAATATATGCTGACAAATATTGGCGCCGTATACATAAGCACCGCAGCGGTGGCAATCGAGGTCAGCTGTATTGCGGTATAGTAAAGCAGTGCCGTAAGAAGCAGCATCATTCCGCAACCGAAATACATGAGAAGCTCACGCGGACGCGACCGAAAGGCTCGCCTGTCAGCAATTACGGTATATATCACCATAGCCAGCGCGGAAACAAGACCGCGCATTGCCGTCATCTGCATAGGCGAGAAGCCGTACGGCGAAAGATAATTAACGAATATTCCCGAGGTTCCGAACATCAGCCCCGAAAGAATGATTATAACAAAGCTTTTTTTCATAAGTTACCTCACCCTTATCGGGCAATTATTTTCTAGGCAACCGCAGAGTTGCCTCAGAGTAGCTCACCGAAGCCAAGTATGTAACGCTCCGAAAGCTCCCGTATTTTTTCTTTATCCGCCTCCGACGAGGCATCGTACACGCCGATAACTCTTGCGCCCGCAGACTTCGCAGTGCAAAGAGCGCCAAAATTATCGTCTACAAACCTGATGCTACCTACGTCAGCCCCGATTCTTTCCGCGGCCATGCGGTATATCTCGGGGTCCGCCTTAGTGGTGTTGAAGTCGTCGCAGGACCACACGTTATCGAAAAGCTCGAACATTCCGTTTGCGTATAGGCAGGGGTCGAGCATAGCGTGAGGGCTGGCGGTAAGCACGTTCAAGGACGCGCCGCGAGCCTTTAATGCAAGAAGCGCCTCCACAACTCCGTCCTTTGCCTTTATATTATTCTCATATTCGTATACCGCGCGAGAGGTCATATCGGCCTGTATAGCATCAAGGTCGCGCACGTCACCGAGCGTGACAAAATATTCCGCAGCTCCGCGATATCCGAGAGGGGTTGTAATTCTGACTACGTCCTTCGGATATTCAAGCCCCACATCGTCAAGCACACCCGTGATCATCGCGCCAAAGGTAGGCATGGAGTCTACGAGAGTACCGTCAAAATCGAACAGGTATACCTCCCGCGCATCAGTAACGTGCTTTACCGCGTCGGGAGATGCGACAGCGGAATAGGGCGGCTCGGGCAAAAGCTTATCGACAGCCTTCAAAAGCAGGTGCATACACTGCATGCCGATGGTCAGAACGAGCATAACTCCCGCAAGGTATGCAAGGAGCGTTGCGTTATGAGTGCCGAAAAGGTCGATCATATATATCGAGCTTGAGCCGTAAGGGTTCATTCCCCAATACGTCTTATGGAAGAAATAGTTGAGGAACACGCCGAAGCCTATAATAGGATATAGGAACAGAATAGAATTCAGCCAGCTCTTGAAGCCGGGCTTTACCTGCCCCGAAAGCACAAGATAAATGCCAAAAAGCGCACACACGAGGTGGCAGGCAGCCTCACTGGTATATAAAAAGTTTGCCTCAGTGTTGAAGCTGAAAAGATAGGCGTGCTCAGGGCTCACCATCATGGCGATAAAAAGGCCGACCGAAAGGTTAGCGAGCGTAGCGTAAGCCGCCCCCTTTACCTTATCATTCATGAAAAGAGTGAGTGGAATTACCGTACAGACAAGCGGGCTGATATTTTCAAATGTCATCCATCCACTATCGAGCCAACCGCGCTCATATCCGGCGAGATTCCAGCAGAAATAAAATGCCAGGTCTGCCACTATGAAGGCGATGTTCCACACCTTCGGGTTCATTTTGTCGCGGTAAAGAATCATGAGGGCAAGGCTGGCGAAGAATATCAGCACCATTATGCCCAGCATAAATATCATATTCATAGAGCGTTCCCCTTACGCCGCTTCGTTTTCGGGAGTGTCATCTCCCTCACCCTCCTCGGGCTTGGGCGTATACTCCCAGGTAAGCGTATGCTTGCCGCTGTTCCAACCGGGCACCCAGCCGTCCGGCCTATCCGCCTCGGCTATCTCAAGATATACCTCAAGCTCCGTATCTACGAAGGCATCGGAGCCGATATTCTTAACCGATGCAGGTATGAACACCTCGGCAAGAGATATACAACCGGAGAATGCGCACGAGCCTATTGTGATAAGACCTTCGTTCAGCTCAACCTTTTCGATAGCTGTACAGCCCGTAAATGCTCCCTCGCCTATTTCTTCAAGCGCCTCGGGTGCTATAAACTCGGTAAGCGCAGTGCAGCCCGCAAAAGCGCCGTCACCAATCTCGGCAAGCGTGACGGGGAGAACTATCCTCTCGAGCGAGGTGCAGCCCGAGAACACGTCGTCACCTATCGTGACGATACCGTCAAGCATGTATATATTCTTTATACCCGTGCAGCCCGCGAAGGCACCATCCTTGATCCCGAGAACCTTCTTACCGTCGTGATAAGCGCCGATATAAACGTCACCGCGAAGCCCCTCGAAGCAGCCTATTATCTCGCAATAATTGCTGTCAGGCTCGGAATAGTAATTTATGCCGACAGTACTCTCGTACTCCCACACGGCGCGAATAGTCACATCCTTGGTTATCTGCCTGTAGGACGCGCTCCAGGAATGGAGATAGCAGCCGTCCTTAGCCGCACTCGGGGGCGTAGCGTTTCCTCCCTGTATGACCTCTTGAACGAGATCACCGCTAAGGAGAGTTCCGCCGTTCAGATCGAAGGTAACTGTGTAGCTCTTCTTTCCGGCGAAGAATATCAGAACGAGTATGACGGCGATTGCTACGAACTCTACGCCGAAAACAATCGCAAGCTTAATCTTATGCTTCATTTTCTAATTTCCTTTACTTTTCAGTTATCGGCAAGGATATCCCATACGGGCGCGCCCTCAGCCTCGGGCATATCCGCGCCGAGTGCTACAGCAAGCGTGGGAGCGTGATCAATTATGCTTCCCTCGGGTATAACGACACCCGACTTAAACGAAGGTCCGCTCGCTATGAATACGGGCTGCGGTCCCTTGGTGGGCAGGTGTCCGTGAGTACCCCTGCCAAAGCGGTAATCCGAGGTATCAAAGCCGCGGACAGACGGCCTTGCAACATGGTCTCCGAAGCTCGTATATCCGTCGCCCTCAAGCACGAAGGAGAAGCCGCCCGTAAGACCGTAAAGTCTCTCGGTCTCCTCGGTCGTATATACGCGCTCGAAGCCGTATATTCCCTCGTCTGCCATATCGAGAAGAAGATTGTAAACCCCCATATAAAGCTCTCTATCCTCGGGGCGTGAGAGATATACCTGCGCCGAAGCACCGACACCCTTAACAAATGCGTCGTAGGATACGAGGCTCTCCTCCTCGTCGAGCGTAATATATCCCGCATCGGCAAGGTATACGTTAGGAGAGATAACTCTCGTGATACCGATATGTCCGTGATCACTTAACAAAACGAAGTCGGTATCCTCGTATATCCCCGCCTCCTCGGTAGCGGATATAAGCATACCGAGCCAGCGGTCGGTCTCGCGAAGCGCGTGGTTAACCTCGCTGCCGAAGACACCCGTAGCATGGCGGCGGTTGTCAACGTAAGAGGGGTGCGTGAGGAGCAGCCCCGGCTTATACCTCTTTATTATTTCGGCTGAGCAATACGCCTGAAGCTCCTCTATCGCGGGATGCTCGTCACGGTATCCGAACCTCGATATTGCCTCCTCTATGATATCCATAACGCACTCGGAGGCTCCGTTTTCGCGGTATACGTCAAGCGG
The DNA here is from genome assembly GCA_964482885.1 of uncultured Ruminococcus sp. Classification (GTDB taxonomy): domain Bacteria; phylum Bacillota; class Clostridia; order Oscillospirales; family CAG-272; genus UBA1740. The sequence continues at coordinate 5,810 of CAYZZJ010000006.1, forward strand.
GGAATCCTCGCGACCGACGAAATCTACGTTCAAAAGCCCGGGCACCAGATAGTCGATAACGTCAGCACCGCAGGTCAGCGGCCAGCATGCCGCCGCTGTGGTAAGCCCCGCACGCTTTGCTGCGTGAAATATGGTTTCGCATCTGACGTCACTCATGTGGTTATACCAGGGCGCAGGCGAGCAGAGCGGATTTTCGGGATTGAATATAAGGTTGCTTGTAACTCCCGTAGTCGCGGGCATACAACCCGTCATTATAGACGCGTGCGCGGGGTGAGTCAGCGAGGGGTAAATCGTACGCACACGCTCAATGACCGATGCCTTCTCCATAATTTTCGCGAAATTAGGGAGCCCTCTTGCATATTCGAGATCCTCAGTCACCATAGCGTCTATGCTGGCAACTATCATGTGCTTGCTCATGGGCACCTCCGTTTTAATTCTTGGAATTTATGTATTCTATAAGCTTGTCGGGGAAGTTGACTGTCATTCCGTCAACTCCCGCATCGTATACCTTCTTCATTATTTCGGTGTCGGATATTCCCCACGCACGAACGCGGAAGCCCATATCGTGCCATGCCTCAACGCGCTCGGGGGTGATATCCGTACCCCTCGGGCAAATCTCCTCAGCACCTATGCGCTTAAGGCTCTCAATGACCTCCTCGCACCTGTCGATAACGCTATCCCCGTCCTTCTTAAAGAGTGTTGTAAGATATCCTATCTCAAGCTCGGGAGCGCACGCCCTCATAGCCTCTATCGCCCCGAAGATGGACGAGGTCACAACTACCTTCTTCTCTGCGCCGTACTTATATATCATATCCGCGACCTCGCGTTCAATGCCGGCGACCTTAAGCTCTATTGCAAAGGTAAGGTCATACTGTGCAAAGTGAGAAAGGAAGTCCTCAAAGGTCGGAATACGGTCAAAAAGACAACCGTTCTTTACTTTATACTCTAAAAGCTCGGCGTAAGTATAATCCTTTATGGCACCGTCGATACCGAGTATACGGTTCAAGGTATCGTCGTGATAGAGAACCAGCACGCCGTCCTTAGTCATTTGCACGTCGGTCTCGATGCCGTTCGCACCCATGTATACTCCCGTGTAGAACGAAAGCATGGTATTCTCGGGACAATAGGTTGACGCACCTCTGTGCGCGTAGGTTACAAAGCTATCTGACATAACAATTCCTCCCTGTGGAAAATCCACTTATATAGTTAAATTAAATTCGTATTCAACCGAAAACCTCTGCCGCGGCAACAACGCGCAGCCTGTCCTCGTCAATCAGCTCGCGCCCGTAGGCGTCGAAAAACCTACATCTGTATTCATCTGTGCCAAGGTTAAAAAACAGCGTCCACGCGCCCCAGAAGAGGTCGACGTGCCTGTCCCCGACACCTCCGCAGCCCACGTCAATAAAGCTCGAAAAGCGCCAATCGTCGAGCATTATATTTGGCAGGCAGTAATCCCCGTGCAAAAGCACGTTCGATTCCATTTTATGTTTTCCTGCGCTCATAACGGCGTATGCCTCAGCGGCACTTCTATAACCGAAGCTGTCGGGGAAATGAGATTTGTCATAGTTATCGGTGCGATAATTCTCCTCTGCCAGAGCAAAATAATCGCTCATTCTGTCCATAATCGGGCAACCCGAGAAATCCACCTCGTGCAGAGCGCGAAGCCTCGTTGCTATAAGCTCCGTCAGCCTTCTCGGCTGATCGAGATAGTGCGTGCAATCCTCGCCGCGCACAGCCGCCGTAAGCAGCATATCCCTCTCGCCGCTGACGTAAGTCAGGACCTCTGTACCAAGCCCCTTAGCGTGAAAATACTCGGTCATGGACGCCTCCCTACCGAGAGTATCGGCGTCCGCTATCTTCAGGTAACACCCCTCGCCCTTATCTATGAAATACACCTTAGCCTCGGGCGAGCAGGAGTTGTCATATATCCGCGCCCCTTCGGTAAGCCTCTCAATTTCGGGCGACAGGGAAAACGGAATTTTATCTATAAGTACCCTTTTCATTTATTCCCTCCGACACCGAGCGCATCAGTATCCTACGTTATCGCTCGAATACTGCTCGGGGTCAAAGTCGCTTATATTTACCTCTGATGCCGATATCCGAAGCTCCTTGCATATAAACGAAAGCACGGTCCTGCCGACGAATTCTCTACCCTCGTCGGTATAGAAATGCACGGCGTCGGTGCGATAGGTATCGGGGCAATCACGCGTCGCGGCATTAAGGTCGAATATCACGGTGCCGGTTGCCGAGAGAGCGCGTATCGCCGCAGCGTTGTATTCGTCTATAACGGCGTTTCTGCGAATACAGCTACCACCCTGTCTTTCCTCTATGACCGACACGGAGGTTGCAAAGGCTATTTTCGCATTCGGGAAAAGCATACGAAGCCTCCTATCCACCCTCGGCACGGTCTCCGCATAGTGCGAGAGAGGAACGAGCGGTCCGTCTCCAAACAGCTCGAGAAGATCCCACAGCCCCGCATTCCAAAGCACGAGGTCGGCATCGGTGGGCCACTCGCCCTTCGCCTTCCAATCGTGTAGGAAGCGCAGCACGTTGGTCGCATACCTGCCGTTCTCGGACGCATAGTAGACCTCGGCCATACCCTCGAGCGCAGCCTTTATATATTTGTCGTACCCCATTCGGGTAGAGTCGCCTATAAGAATTATCTTTTTCATCGATTTTTGTTCTCCATTTGCTTTTTGCGCCCAACTACCTTCTGCCGCCGTATCTTTTTATTCTACAAGAGCGTTCAGAATCAGTTTCATTATTGGCCCTCCACGTATAAAGCGAGCTGACAGTAATATCAAAGTGCTTCTCTTGGAAACCTACCTTCATCATAATCTCCTCCTCGGTAAAGCACGCGCCTTCTCTTGCGACAACCCACTTTTCTTCATTATCATTTCTGCGGTGAATGACCGCAATCACAACGCCATAGAACTCGTCTATCGGCTCATCAACGCCAAGTATGTAAGCGTCCTGCTCCTCCCCGTCACCGCCGACAACTCCCGGCACGTAGCCGTAATTGACCTCGTATACCAAATCCTCGTGCTTTGGGTGATGCGAGCCTATTGGACGGTCAACGATAACGCGAACCGTTTTACCAAGCATAATATCCTCCACAAAAGCTCATGTCAGGCTTTACAAGCATCTATAAAGTCCTCAAAAATCATTCGGTTTTGCGAATTACTCTCAAAAAGGCGCTCAGGGTGCCACTGATAGGCTCGGATATACTGCTCGCCCGTGAAATATATCGCCTCGATGATACCGTCGTCGGCAAGAGCCATAACCTGAAGCTCCCTGCCGAGCGCCTTCAATGCCTGGTGGTGGAAGCTGTTTGCCGATATGCGCTCCATACCCGTCAGCTTATGAAGCGGAGTGCCCTCGACCACCCTGACGTCATGCGAGGGGGAAAACTTAGGCTCACTCTGACTGTGCAAAATAGGGGTATCGATTTCGCTCGGGATATCCTGATAGAGCGTACCGCCGAGCGCCACGTTCACAAGCTGAGCGCCGCGACAAATGGCGAGAAGGGGCTTCCCCGTACCAAGCACCCTTTCAATTACGGTAAACTCCAGCTCATCGCGATATTTCTGAATTTCGCCGCAAGTCGGCTTAATTTCTTCGCCGTAGCGCGAAGGATCTATATCCAAGCCGCCCGTGAATAGAAATCCGTCGCAAATCCGAGTGTAATGCTCTATTACCTCAGCATCCTTCACATATGGCAAAATCACAGGTGCTCCGCCTGCCGTTTCGATAGCGCTAACGTAAGGGTGCACTACCTTCGTTATCAATTCGTCATCAACCTCTGCAAGAAGTACGATTATAGGTCTCATAAGCTTTATTCCTCGGGTTATTTCATATTAGATGCAGACCTGCGATTTTATAGATCTTTCATATCGCGGCTTAACGTCGGAGCGGATTTATACCGCCCTTCCTTGCCACTCCTTTTCGCGCTCGAAGCCCATAACCGCGGCAACGGTGGGTGCGATATCAAGAATACTGACGTCCTTCAGCTCCTTGTTTTTCTCAAAATCAGTGCCGATGAAGAACATCGGTATCGTCATATCCTCCGGCATATCGGTGCCGTGCATACGGTCGTGACCTCCGTGATCAGCCGTAATTATAATAGTGTATTCGTCCTCAAAGCGTTCCACCACACGGCGGGCATTTTCTATCGCAATGCGGATGCGTCTTAAATATTCCTCACTCATCCAGCCGTTATCGTGTCCACCCTTTTCATCGGTATCAACCTGGTATAAATACACGAAATCGGGCTTTTTATCCTCTATAAGCTCGATTGCACGGTCGGTAAGGAGAGTATCAACGCTCTCCTCGGTATATGCGTTCACGTACGTAGCGTACTTGCACGTGCCCGCGGGCGCGACGTTTCTCATAGGCTCCCAGCCATAGAAGACCGCACTTACACCGCCCATGGCGGATATCCTCTCAAACAGACCGCTGATTTGATGAACCTGCGGCACAAATACGTTTGAAACAATCCCATGGCGCATAGGCTCGACGCCGTAAAACAGCGAAATATGACACGGTAAGGTTATAGAGGGATAAACGCTCCTCGCATCAAAGGTGTACGAGGCACGCGAGCATAAAAATCCGACAGCATCGCTGCCGCATCCCAAAAGCCCGTCCGGTCTCATCCCGTCTATGGAAATTAAAATTACTTTTTTGTTCATTTGAGTTGTTCTCTTTCTATGAATGGAGAGTTATTATTCGTTTTCCTTCGCGGTGGTGATGGATTTAACAAGCATACGGCGAATGATGCCACACTCTTGCAGAAGATCTTTTGCAGTTTGCTCGCTTATCGCATTTGATCCGACAAGCATTTCAATCCAATACGTTCACAGTGAAGTTAAGTTCGCCCCAAAGTTACTTCTCACTTGCGCCACACGCGGCGCAAACTTCACTTCGGCGGTAGCCAAAACTTCACTGCGAAGCAACTTCACTCGCCGCAGGCGAACTTAGTTGTCGAAGGTGCGTGTGAGACACACGACACTTTCGACGTGGGTCAAGACTCCATAAACTATATTTCTTAGAATTAAACTCCCCTATTGACAAATCAACCAACTGTCAGTTTATGCCTAAACTTGTTTTTAGGCGAAAGTAAATTGCTAAATCTTCTTCTCCACATTGAGTAATCAGATACGAGGTCTTCTACGAACTGCAAATATTGGTGCTTAAAAAATTCCACTTCTATATTTTCATCTGGTTCTTGCTCGCTAAATCTATCCAAAACATATTTGGTGAAATCGTATAACTTGTCGAAAATATAATTTGTATCATTCCTATGTATTGCTCTTTGCATCATATCTTCGAAATATTCGAGTGGAATGATTTTCGTTGGACTATTTATCATTGCATTTTGGCTACGCACCAATTGTAATATTTCCTCCACCGCTTCCGCAACATTGATTTTGGGGGTGGACTTTTTATCTTCTTTTTCTGTTTCTTGGGAAATGATCTCCATGAAATCGTTTTCAAATTTACCCCAAAAAGCTTCAAATGTATTTTTTAATTTTTCTTCTGTCAATGGCTTATCTTGCGCATTGTTTATTGCTTTTAAAAGCTTATACATGTCATCCTTTTCAATTTTTGTCGCTTGAAAAGTGCTTAGAGGACCTTTTATATCTGAAAAGGGTATATTGATTGCAAGTGTAGCAGCTCTTGAATCTAACATTTTAGATAATGCCCCCGCTTCAAAATGAATCCAAGGCGCATTAATGTTATCCTTCGTTAAACATACAATACCAAAATTTGTATCTCGCAACTCGCTAGTAACTTTGGCATTCCATAAATCTCCTTTTTCGATGTCTTCCGAAGAATAGAATGCTTCGATTGATTGGACATTGTTCTAACCAGTTTTTTAATAATTCAGCAATTTTTTTGACTTAATAATCCAGACCAACTTATAAAAACTTTCATTTTTACTCCTTTGCAAATCACTTTAATAATTTCTTAATCTCTTTTGCTACACTAAATGCCAATTCAACAGGAACAGCATTTCCAATCATTTTGTACGCATCGGCAACATCTGTATACACAAATTCAAAGGCATCTGGGAATGTTTGAATCCTTGCACATTCTCTGACACTTAATCTGCGATATAATTCCTCTTTGCCTTTTACAAATTCTCGTTTGTTCTTTTCGATAAATACCATTTTGGGAGCCTGTGGGTGTATAGGAGCGTGGCGACCTCCAGCCTGAATGGTAAAGGAAGGCTCGTCCCATGAGCGAACACGATTACGCGACATATAGATAGTGGAAAATCCACCTATCATGTATTCGTGATTGAGGAACTTGCAGTTCAATCCATTCGTTTTGTTAGATTTTAATGCAGGAATTGCTGTTTCTCTTAAATCCCAAATGGCATCGTATAATGTGTACTTTCTTTTTTGAGGTTTGGGGAATACAAATCTCATATTCAAATCTTTGCGTATGCCCACATAAAAAACTCTTTTTCTATCTTGTGGAACGCCATAATCCACCGCATTTACAAGAGTGACGGATATGTTATATCCTGCATCTTCAAAGCTTTGGATGATATTTTGTACCGCTTCACGATGCATATCGGCAAGCATACCCGAAACGTTTTCGGCAACGAAAAATTTAGGCTGTTTATCCCTCAAAATCCGTATGTATTCATAAAACAACTTGCCGCGTTCGTCATTTATGCCACGCAAGGCACCGGCCTCGCTCCAACTTTGGCAAGGCGGTCCACCGATAATACCGTCGCACTCGGGAATATCTGAGGACGGAATAAGACGGATATCTCTTTTATCAAGCGGTGCGGTATGATTTCTCTCATAGGTAGCCCATATTGTTTTATCAAATTCGTTGGCAAAAACAATTTCAAACCCGGCCTTTTCAAAACCCAAGTCCATACCGCCCGCTCCTGAAAACAAACTTACAACTTTCAATTTTTGTTACCTCGCAAATGTGATTACCACTACTCTTTTCATCGTAGCAGGGTTGTTGGGATCTCTTATTTCTCTAAACTTTATATCAATTCCAGATTCGTGCTCAATTAAAATTCTTTCCGATTTAGGGAAAGACTCATATTTTTCAAAATTTATGATAGCAAGGAAATTGAAAGCTTTTGTAGTATCAAATTTATATGCATATCTGAAAACTCGGAACGGATTTTCAATGTGCCACATGCCTCGTAATCTCAAATATGTAATTCCAAGGGGATCAACACGATTTACTCTTCCAAGTTCATTTGTTTCTGCAAACTCTATATCAGGAATTTCAAGTATTCCATTTTTAATTTGTGTACGGATTCTCTCGTATATTTCACGACTTGCTGCATAGTCTTCGCCATACACGAAGCACAATTGTTTTATTTCTTCATCATTAACAACACCCACTGCGAAAATCAAATCTTTTTCATCCCAAGCACCGCCATCACAAGATTTACAAGCCGTGGTAAGCATTGTGCTATCACGATAGATTTTTGATTTTGGATAGGAACTATTCAATGCCAACGCGGAATTAGGAGATTCAATTTTCTTAACCTCAATCGCATCGCCACCACGCAATATAGCATCAGGGGGATTGTTTTGATTGCCAAGATAAGCAAACACTTCCGAATGCGCTCTCATTGCATCAGCTTCATCAAGTCCATAAGAGTTTGCAAAAGAGTCCTTTATAAAATGCTCCAGGGCATCGCCCATATTGTTGGCTCTATTTTTGGCATAGTAATGCTCACCAGTTTTATAGACTGGACAGTGATAAATATTGTAAATTGCTTGAATGATATTACTCATTTTTTGTTCTCCTTCATATTAGAAGTTATTCTCAAATAAGGTTCAAAAAATTTATCGAATTTCTCATACTCAAACAGTGAAAGCAGTTTTTTTATTTTTTGTTTTATAAGCATTGTTGTATCGTTGTCAAATAAACTTATGAAATCATTATATGCTTCTGAATTGTTGTTCAATGTTATGTAATCTCCGTATTGTATGCCATAGTACGGATTAAGTTTTCCCCATGCTTGTCCTCGGTCGTGTTCAACATTTCCCTTAATAATATAATCCTTGATCTCGTATGATAAATCACGATAATTATCAAATACGCTTTTCAATATTTTTGATAAATCAGTATCATCGTTCGGAAGAAGTAAATTGACACGATTGCAGGCTTGGCAAACACCCGCTAAAGCTTGTTTTATATCAGTATACCATTGCGAAGTTAAGTTTGGTATCGCAAGGAGTTCAACAACTTGCTTTTCTTTCATAAAAATAGTACTATGTGCTGCGCAAAAGGCATCATAGATAGATAAGAAATCACTATGCATTTGCACTCTTGTTTCTTTTTCGCTTATGTAGATTTGTAATTTTTTGTTGCTATTGTGCTGAATATATGCTTGAATAGCAACAACAATCGAAATGAATATAGGAATGAGAATGCCTACTATACTCAACCACAAAGGAATAGAATTGCTTTTTATCGCAATTATTAACTCGTCAATTTTTTCTATAAGTTCTTCCATTGCACTAATCTTCCTTCGTTAAATCCATTATATCATCAAAGCTGCACTCCAACACATTACAGATGCGGAGCATAATATCCATAGACACAGTTTCATTCTTGCCGAGTTTGGCAAGAGTAGTTGTTGACATATCCGTTGCGAGTCGTAGATCGGTTTTTGTCATCCCCTTATCTATGAGCAATTTCCATAGTTTGTTGTAACTTACTGCCATATGTAAAACCTCGTGTTTTCAAAGTTGATTCTATCATAACACATCACTCCATAAAATTCAATAAAATATCTATAGAAATAAATATTTTATCTATAAGTTTTGATACTCAATCCGCGCGTGGAAACATATCAAAAGGCATTTTTATCGTTACTTTACCATTTTAAAAGAAAAATGAGCGATTTTCGGGTCAAAATCGCTTATTTTCGTGTCAGACAAACGACACTTTCGACATGTCCGGTTAGTGGGAATAAGTCATATGGGTATACCATATTGGTCTGGTACCCATTCTGATAGTAAAGCTCTACATCCCTCGCCAGCGTCTTCGGATTGCAGGAAATGTAAACTATTCTTTTCGGATTAAGCCTTGCTGTAAATTGTATCAGCTCCTCGGCACAGCCGGCACGCGGCGGGTCGAGGATAATTATATCGGGTTCTATCCTTCTTCCCAGCTCACGCTCCGCGCGCTCCAAGAGGCGCTCGGTATTTGCGGCGTCACCCGTGAAGAAGCGTGCGTTATCTATGCCGTTCATCTTCGCATTTTCTGCGGCGCATCTGACGGCGTCCTCTACTATCTCTATGCCTATTACCTCTCCGACATCGTTTGCCATAGACAGACCGATAGAGCCTGCTCCGCAATAGAGGTCTAAGAGAGTATCGCTCCTTGTCGGTGAGGCAAGCTCGCGCGCCTTGGCGTAGAGCAGCTCGCAGGCAGAGTGATTGACCTGATAGAAGGCGGGTGCGCTTATCTTAAGGCGCACTCCCGCGAGCGTGTCGTATATGTACGGCACGCCGTAAACAGTCTTGTATTCGTCACCGAGGACAACGTTCGTTGCTCTGTCATTCTTGTTTAGAAGAAAACCGACAACCTCGGGAAAGCTATTCTTTACCTTTTCTGCAAGAGCGGATATATCGGGCAGGTCGAACGAGGTTACAACGAGTGTGACGAGTATCTCGCCCGACACCTCGCCGCGCCTCAGATACACGTGCCTGAGAATTCCCTCTCCGCTCTCCTCGTTATATACCGACAGATTGTATTCGGCAAAATACTCGCAAAGAGCCTTTGCAATTTCAGAAAAAACGGCGGGAGTAAGCGGACAGTCGGACACGGGCGTTACCCTGTGCGACTTCGGCGCGAAGAAGCCAACCGCGTAGCCGTCCGACGTTTTAGTTATCGGGTACTGCGCCTTGTTGCGGTACCTAAGCTCTCTCGGCGAGGCTGTAATGGGCGCTACCTCTACCGAGCCGACAGCCCCGCGGGAGAAGAGGCGGCGCACGCCCTCCTCCTTAAGCCTAAGCTCGTCGGAGTATGCTATTTTCTTATACGCACAGCTGCGGCAGCCGCCCTCGGAGCATCTCGGCTCACAGCGCATATCGCTGTATTCCAAATATTCGAGCGCGCGGCCGACAAGATATGAGGAGTTGACCTTGATTATCGCGGCGCGCACAAGGTCTCCCATGACGGTATCCGCAATGAATATCGCAGCCCCCTCAATATGCCCGACGCCAAAGCCGAGGTCGGTCATATCCTCTATCCGTACGGTGTATATCTCGTTTTTCTTAAACCTTTTCACTATATAAACTCGTCCTTAAACCTGTTTCTGTAATCCTTAGGCGTTTCGCCGAAGGTCTGGCGGAAGGTCTTTGTGAAGTATGACGCATCCGAAAATCCGCACTCCTCTGCAATCTCGCCAATGCTCTTTCCCGTCGCGGCAAGGAGCGCCTTCGCCATTTTAAGACGGTAGGAAATGATATACTGCCTGAGGGTCTGCCCCTTGGCATTCTTCAAGACGTTGCTGATATAGAAGGGGTGATAGCCGAAGGTTGCGGCAACCTCGGTATTCGATATCTCATCACCTATATTCTCGCGTATGTACTCGCCGAGCGCGGCAGTCATTCTCGCGGGGAGCGCATGCTCGTCCGCAGCCTCTGCTACTCTTAATAAAACCAGCTTCAGCCTTGCCGAAAGCTCCGCCTCGAAGCTGCCCTCCGCCGCTGTGAAAACGTCGCACATACGCGATAGCTCCTCGCGCTCGCCCTCCATATTTGAAAGAAGCGTGACCTTATCGAAGGGAGCTATATCGCACACGGAAAGCCTTGAGGGGTCGAACGCCTCGGGCAGAACAGCCTCAACCGAGCCGCTCTCGCCAAACAGGTCGAATGCGACAACTATCATCTGCAGGTATTTTCCGCGCAGCTTGTACGCCACTCCCGCAGGGATATAGAGAAGCGAGCCTGCGCCGAGATGACCGAGGCTCTTGCCGCCGACGCTTATCACGACGTCACCCGACACCACGTATATAAGTCGCGCACCGTATGAGATGCACTCCTCTTTTCTGTTTATTTCCTCGTACATTCTCACCGAATGCACCCCGGGATTAAGCCTCGTAAGCTCCATTTTTCCTCCACGCCTATACGCGTACGCACAGCGCGCCACGCAAAAATATAATACGACAATTTAATTGTAGCACCATATAAGAAAAAAAGCAACCTAAAATTTTTGCGCGAAGAGATTTCAAAGCTTTAGCGCGCACCGCGCGTGAGTGCGGCTGTCCCCGACGCAAAAATAAGAGGCAACAGCACGGTATCCTCGGTGGGAAGGCGCTATTACCTCTTATTTTTCATTTATTCAGTTTACTGCTCGGTATTTGCAGCGCGGCGAGGGCGGCGTCTTGTGCCTCCTCTGCGTGTCTTGCGGCGTATGCTCGCACGCTCCATAGAGCCGCGGAATGCCTCGAGCTGCTCCTCGGTAGCGAGGGCAATGGTGCGCTTAGCGCGCCAGGTATCGTTAAAGTTACGGTGCAGCTTCAGACAAAGAAGCATATCTCCGTCCTTCTCACAGTTGAAATACAGCGTGTAACGCTGTCCCTTCGTATGCAGGGGCTTTTCCATAAGCACGAGCGGCTTCTTGCATATCGGGCAGAAGGGACTCTTGACTATATCGTCCTCGAGCATCTCGTTTATTGTTACGTAGCCGTCATCACCTGCGTCCGAGTCACCGATAACCGAGGACTCGAGGAATTCGCCGCGCTCCTCGTTATAGAGCCTGATGCCCTCCTCTACGTTCAGCTTCTTTGCCACAAGCGCCGTGAAGTAAGCGTCGTTAAGAGCATCGTGTGCGGGGAGCGTCTGGGGAAGCTCAAAGTATTCCATGGCATACTCGAGTGAGCGCTGCCTTTTCATATCCCCATCGGTCTGCCTGTTAAATATCGGCTGCAGGTCGTAAGAGCATTCGAGCCAAGAGGAATCAAGCTTATGCGCGTTGAAGTTCTCCTTAAGCATAGGAATATCGTCGGGTCCCCAGGTCAGGAATACAAAGTCCTTGCCGCACCACTCACGGAAGCTGCGCGCGGCATCGGGCAGCATCATTCCCGAATCCATCTGATCCTGCGTAATTCCCGTCAGGGTCGATACGTGTCTATGTAGCTTTTTGAAATATTTCGGCTTCACTATGATCTGATACGAGCCGCAGATGCGCATATTGCTGTCGAGCTTGACCGCGCCGATCTGTATGACCTCTCCGCGAAGCCTGAGCGACAGCTGCCTTTGCACAGCGAGAGCCTTTTGCGCATACGCCTGGTTCCACTCCAGGTCGAGCGTTATATAATACATTTAATTTCCTCGCATATTCGCGTTATTTTCCACGTTATAGTATACCACCGTATGCCCCGAATGTCAATAGAGCATAGGATAATAAAAGCCGCTTTTTGTTGTTGACAACGGCACGGTTATGTTATATAATTGTTACATAAAATTTTCGACTTTACCGTGCGAGGTTTATTCTATGGAAAAATTTGAACGAATACCCGAAATATTCGCCTCCGCAGTATTCAGCGAGGACGTGATGAGAGAGAGACTTCCGAAGGACGTCTACAAATCTCTTATACACACCATAGCAGAGGGTACTGAGATAGACGCCGGAATTGCCGACGTTGTCGCAGGCGCTATGAAGGACTGGGCTACCGAGCATGGTGCAACGCACTTTACTCACTGGTTCCACCCCCTGACGGGTGTTACAGCCGAGAAGCACGATGCCTTCCTCTCCCCCGTCGGACACGGCAAGGCTATTATGGAGTTCTCAGGCAAGGAGCTTATCAAGGGTGAGCCCGACGCCTCCTCCTTCCCCTCGGGCGGTCTGCGCGCTACCTTCGAGGCTCGCGGATACACCGCGTGGGACCCTGCGTCATACGCCTTCATCAAGGACGGCTCGCTCTACATACCCACCGCCTTCTGCTCCTACACGGGCGAGGCGCTTGATACAAAGACCCCCCTGCTCCGCTCTATGGACGCCATCAACCGCGAGGGCCTTCGCATACTTAAGCTTTTCGGCGACACTACGGCAAAGCGTGTAATAACCACCGTTGGTGCCGAGCAGGAGTATTTCCTTATTGATGCCGAGCATTTCAAGGCGAGGCGCGATCTCTCATTCTGCGGCCGTACCCTCTTCGGCGCGCCTGCGGTTAAGGGGCAGGAAATGGAGGACCACTATTTCGGTGCTATACCCCCGAGGGTCGCGGAGTATATGCGTGCCCTTGACGTCGAGCTGTGGAAGCTCGGTATTGCATCTAAGACCAAGCACAACGAATCAGCACCCGCACAGCACGAGCTGGCTCCGATATACGGCACGGTCAACCTCGGTGTCGACCACAACCAGCTTATAATGGAGTATATGAAGAAGCTCGCGCCAGACTTCGGCATGGAGTGCCTGCTCGCGGAGAAGCCCTTCGAGGGCATCAACGGCTCGGGTAAGCACAATAACTGGTCGCTCGGCACGGATACGGGCATCAACCTTCTGAAGCCCGGAAAGACGCCCGAGCAGAATAAGCTCTTCTTACTTTCTCTTTCGGCGGTTATAAAGGCTGTCGACGATTATCAGGACCTCTTGCGTATATCCGCGGCAACCGCGGGCAACGACTGCCGTCTAGGCGGCAACGAGGCTCCGCCCTCGGTTATATCCGTGTTCCTCGGTGACGAGCTTGACGCTCTCGTCCATTCGATTATCGACGGCTCGGCATACTCGAAGAAATCCTCCAAGTATATGTCCTTCGGCGTATCCACCGTTCCTTCCATAAGGCGCGACACCACCGACCGCAACAGGACCTCGCCCTTCGCCTTTACGGGTAACAAGTTCGAGTTCCGTATGATAGGCTCGTCGCAGAATATCGCACTTGCAAACATAGTGCTTAATACCGCGGTTGCGGCTTCGCTAAGAGAGTTTGCAGACAAGCTCGAGGGTGCAGATGACTTTGAGGCGGCACTTGAGGCGCTGATAGCCGACACGCTCCGCGAGCATCAGCGAATACTCTTCCTCGGCAACTCCTACTCGAAGGAATGGGAGAAGGAGGCCGCGGCGCGCGGACTTTCAAACTACAAGAACTCACCCGAGGCATACGCGCACTTCACAGACCCGAAGAACGTCGAGCTGTTCACGAGCTTCGGTGTTATGAACGAAACCGAGATGCGCTCGCGCCGCGAGATACTCTTTGAGAGCTACCGCAAGATCAAGAACATCGAGGCGCGCACAATGGTCGAGATGACCCTGCGTGACTTTATTCCCGCTGTAAGCGCGTATATCGGCGCCCTCTCTGATACCGTGGTATCAAGACGTGCCGTTTCGGGCAGCATTACTGCCGTTGCGGAGTGTGATATTATAGAGAAGCTATCAAGTCTTGTATCCAAGGCGTACGCCGCGGCACGTGAGCTTGAGCGCGCGGAGATGAACGCGGCGAAAAAGGCTGCTGAGGACGCCTCCCACTACTACGTAAAGACGGTTATCCCGAAGATGGATATGCTCCGCCGGATAGTAGACGAGATGGAGGTTATCACCGCGAGAGAATATTGGCCCGTACCCACCTACGGAGATATACTTTTCAGCGTGAAATAACACGTTTTGTAAATATAGGTAGACAAAATCTGCCGTTTTCGCTCCCGCATAGCGCGGTCGTGGAAACGGCAGATTTTCATTTTTAACAACTTCGGGTTAAACTATAAGATAGGTGATCACAAGCTCACATACCAGCACTGTAAGAGCGCCTCCCGCCGCAACCGTGACGAGACTCCTTTTGAAGAAGCCGAGCGTGACGCACACCACCGCGGCAAGAATTCCCGAGATGAGGTGGTCGGGTGCGAAGAATATAGTCGGGAAGGTCATTGCCGCAAGCACGGCATAGGGAACGTAGTAAAGAAGCGAGCGTATAAATTTGCTCGTAATCCTCTTGCGGATAAACAACAGCGGCAAGAGCCTTACGAGGTAAGTAACGCCCGCCATTATAAAAAGATATAAGAAGAAGTGAGGTGATATACTCATGCTGTCACCTCCGCATCTGCCGCACCGTCCTCACCCTCGTCGGGTATCGGGAAGAGTAAGGCGAAGAGCGCACTTACCGTCAGCGCTATTATTACTATGACGAAGCCCTCGGGTATAACGCTGAGTGCGGGAACGAAGTAAAAGACGACCGACAGCGCAACCGCCGCCAGAATACAAAGCAGCGTCGGCAGGCTCTCTCTTGCGCTCGGAACGATTATGGCTATGAACATCGCATACATCGAAACCGAGAGCGAGGTTATAAGTATCGCGGGCAAAAGGTCGCCTGCAATCGCGCCGAGCAGAGTTCCGCTGCACCAGCCTATAATAGGTGCTGTGATAAGACCGAGCATATATTTTCTGCCCACCTTACCGTCCTTTGAGCTTGCGACGGCGTACACCTCGTCGGTATTGGCAAAGCCTATATAAAGCCTGTCGCGAAGTCTGACCGACGGGGAGAGCTTTTGCGACAGGGACACGGACATCAGCGAGTATCTCGAGTTGATAACAAGCTGGCTTACGACAAGCTCGGAGATTGAGCCTGCCGAGGCTATTATCGGCGTCCCCGCGAGCTGTCCTGCCGAGGTTAAATTAAAGAGCGAAATGAGGAGCGCTTCAAGAGGGGATAGTCCCATAAGCACAGCAGATAATCCAAACGCAAAGGATACCGCCAGGTAGCCAAGACCTATCGGAACGCCGTCTCTAAGCCCCATTTGTAAACTGTTGTTTTCTTTTATTGACATTTTTCTTATTTTTAGTTAGTCTTAAACTGATATGAATAAAGTCTTGCATACTCACCCTCGGCAGCAAGAAGCTCCTCGTGAGTGCCCTTTTCAATAATGCCGCCCTCACCAAGCACAACTATGGTATCCGCGTTTTTCACCGTCGAGAGCCTGTGCGCTACAACGATTACGGTCCTGTCGCGTGACAGCTCCTCGAGCGATGCCTGTATCTGCATCTCGGTCACGTTGTCGAGAGCGCTGGTTGCCTCGTCGAGTATAAGCAGCTTCGGGTTTTTAAGAAATACGCGCGCTATCGCTATACGCTGTCTCTGACCGCCGGAGAGCTTCACGCCGCGTTCGCCGACCTCGGTATCGTAGCCGTTTTCAAGGGTCGTGATATATTCGTGAATGTTGGCGCGTCTTGCGGCGCTCTCAATTTCTTCATCGGTGGCATCGGGTCGCGCGTAGGCTATATTCTCGCGCACAGTACCGTCAAAGAGAAATACGCTCTGCGATACCGTTCCTATCGCGCCCCTGAGAGATGCGAGGGTGATATCGCGTATATCAACTCCGTCAATAGTTATTCTGCCGCCGCCGATATTGTAGAACCTGGGAATGAGATTGCACAGCGTGCTTTTTCCTCCGCCAGATGGTCCGACGAGCGCTAGTGTCTCTCCCGCCTTAACCGTCAGCGAAAAGTCAGATATTACGGGGCGGCGGTCACTGCCGTCATCGGCAGAGTAGCCGAAGGTAACGTTGTCGAAGACTATATCTCCGCGTATATCGTCAATAACTACCTCGCCCTCGTCAACCTCACCCTCGGTCATCATAATATCATAGAAGCGAGAGTAGCCCGCCATTCCCTCCTGCAGCTGCTCAAAGAGGGTAACGAAGCGGCGAATAGGGTCGAGAAACATGCCGACGTAAAGAATAAACGCCGCAAATTCACCCGCATCTATCTCGCCCCACATAAAGAACAGTCCACCGAAGAATATAACTATCAGATACAGAATATCCTGCATAAGCTCCATCACGGCGTGGAAGGAGCCGAGCGAGCGCATAGCCTCGCATCTGTATCTTTTGAATATGCCGTTGACGTTGTCAAACTTACATATTTCACCGTGCTCGGCAACGTATGACTTTGTCTCGCGTATACCTGTGATGGAATTTTCAAGCGTGACGTTTATCTCTGCCATCTGACGGCGCGAGTTCTTCATCGCCATTGACATTGAGCGGCGTGACAGCACCGCAAACAGCACGATAAACGGCACTACCGCGAACATTATCAGCGTCAGCCATACGTTTATGTTAACAAGCATAACGAAGGAGCCTATCAGCATAAGCAGGGCTAGAAATAGGTTTTCGGGGCCGTGATGTGCAAGCTCGGATACGCTCATAAGGTCGCCCGTCAGCCGCGAGAGCAAATCACCCGTCTTATGCTCGTCAAAATAAGAGAAGGGCAAGGACTCGTACTTAATAAAGAGATCCCTACGCATATCCGCCTGCATGCGAACACCCACAACGTGACCGTGATAGCCAACTATGTAGTTGCATACGCATTTGAGTACATAGACACCGAGCAGCATGAGCGCGCCAATTATCAGGGCGTCGGCCATTTTGTTCGGAACGTAGTCGTTTATTATGTTCTTAGTCAGAGTGGGATACACAAGATTACATAACGAGACAATGAGCGCCGCAAGCATATCTACCGAAAACAAAAGCAAGTGCGGCTTATAATAGCTTATAAATTTCCTTAACACATATCCCTCCTAATCGAAGTATCCCGTGCGGTAACCGTACTTGTATGCGAGCGTCCTGCGCTCCTCCTCGTCGGTAATACCGCGCTTCTCAGCAAGGCGCTCAAGGTTAGCCTCAAAATCTATCTCCCCGGCTTCAACCAGCCCGTCTATCACCGTATCAATATCTCCCGCCGAATAGCCCTTGGCACGCAGCTTGTTGCGTATATATATCCGTCCGCGCAAGGAGCGGTTAGCCTCATTAAGAACGGCGCGTTCAATCTGCCTGTGCTCGTTTATGTACCCGAGCATAAGGCATTCTCCCACCGCAGCGTCTGCCACCTCGGGCGAAAAGCCCGAGCGGATAAGCTTACGCCTTAGAGCAAGCTTCGTATTATCTCCATAGGAAAGCAGAGAAAGCGCGCGGCGCATGGCGCGATATACGGTATCGTCTTCCTCTATCATAGCGAGCGTTTCCCCGTCAAGCTCACACCCGCACACAATGCCCGACTCGTTATAAACCCTCGCGCTGACGGAATACTTCGCGGTACATTCGTCTGTACCGACGCCAATACGCACTCTGCCGTTGTCCATTCCGCGTATAAACAGCACCTTCACGCCTTTTCTCCTTTCTTATGTAAATAATGGTTTGCACCCGAACGCCTATTCCCGCGTTCGGGTGCTAAAATTAAAGTGTCAATCAGTCGAGATTCTCGTCAAAATCCTTGATCTCGAACTCGTCGTCGGACGCCTCAATAATCTCATCGTCCTGTCCCATATTTGCGACCTTCTCGCGCACCTGTGTTTCTATCTTATCCATAAGCTCACTGTCGGTTTCAAGGTACTTGCGGACGTTGTCCTTACCCTGTCCGAGTCTGTCGCCCTCATAGTAGAACCACGCGCCGCTCTTCTCAAGTATCTCGAGCTGAATAGCCATATCAATAACCTCGGAGGACTTGGAAATACCCGTGCCGTAGAGAATATCGAACTCGGCTACCTTGAAGGGGGGAGCAACCTTGTTCTTAACTATCTTACACTTGGTGTGCGCGCCGTAAACCTCGGTGCCGCGCTTGAGGACCTCGGTCTTTCTTACGTCGATACGAACCGATGCGTAGAACTTAAGCGCCTTACCGCCCGTGGTAACCTCGGGGTTACCGTACATAACGCCGACCTTCTCACGAAGCTGGTTAGTGAAGATAACGATGCAGTTGGACTTCGCAATAGCACCCGAGAGCTTTCTCATAGCCTGCGACATAAGCCTTGCCTGCACGCCGACGTGGCTCTGTCCCATATCGCCCTCAATCTCCTGACGGGGAACGAGAGCCGCAACAGAGTCGATAACTATAATATCAATAGCCCCCGAATTTACGAGCGTCTCGGCAATCTCGAGCGCCTGCTCACCGCAATCGGGCTGAGACACGAGAAGATTGTTGATATCAACGCCTATATGCTTTGCATATACGGGGTCAAGGGCATGCTCAGCATCAATAAACGCTGCCTCTCCGCCCTGTCTCTGAACCTCTGCGATAACGTGAAGCGCGATAGTAGTCTTACCCGAGGACTCAGGACCGTATATCTCGGTAATTCTTCCCTTCGGGATTCCACCTACTCCAAGCGCGAAATCGAGTGAAAGAGAGCCGGTGGATACCGCGCTCACGTTCATTACGGTGCTTTCGCCAAGGCGCATGATAGAGCCCTTACCGCACTCGCGCTCAATTCTCGAAATTACGGTTTCAATAGCCGCCTTCTTTTCATTTGCAGCGGGATTTTCAACTGCCACGGTTGTTGCCTTTTTAGCCATTTCAATATATCTCCTTTGATTTTTCTCTAAATTATTCTTACAGCGCCGAGAGGTCTTACCCCCAGCACCATTGTCGCACCTCTGCCGAACACACCGTCCATAAAGGTCTTATACTCCTCGACAAGCTCTGCGGGAACTATCGCCTGTATCGTACCGGCGAAGCCGCCGCCATGCACTCTTACCGATGCCGCCTTTGCCCCGAAGAATCTATCCGACAGCGCGATTGCAAGCGACATTCTCTGCCCCTTGTGCTTGGTGGTAAATACGTTCTGCAAATACTCAAACGACGAATGACCCGAAAGCCTGTGAAGCCTGAGAACCTCGTTCATATCGCGCTCGGAAAGCGCCACCCTCATAGCCTCGACACGCGCGCACTCTCCTACGAAATGTACAGCACGCAAAAGCGCCCTGTCGGGCAGCCCGCCAAACAAAGCGGGCATCTTTTCCATAAGCTCGTCCTCACTCACCTCGGAGAGATTTTCCTTACCGAAGGCACGCGCTACCGCGTGCATCTCCTCGGGTATGGAGGCGTAATCCTCGTTAAGGTCTGCGTGGCTTCCGCCGGTGCTTACGATGCAAAGCCTGTACCCCGCAGCCGATAGCGAAAAGTCTATTCTTTCAACCCTAGGCTCCTCCTTGCCAAAGTCCATATATACAAATCCGCCGACAGCCACCGCCAGCTGATCCATAAGCCCACAGGGCTTGCCGAAATAGACGTTCTCGGCATACTGCGCTATCTTGGCTATCTCTGTCGCGGGAATTTTTCCGTCGTTATAGAGGTGGTTAAGAATATTTCCTATCATGACCTCGAACGCCGCCGAGGAGGAAAGACCGCTACCCGAAAGAACCTCGGTAGAGGTATAAGCATCAAAGCCTCCGACGTTATGGCCCGCGCGGACAAATCCGCTTACCACGCCCGCTATGAGCGATACCGCCTTAAAGCGCGGAAAATTGCCCGGGTCAGAGGCAAGCTTCACCGCGAAGAGGTCCTCGCGCCTGCCCTCCGACTGCACGCTTATCATACCGTCGGCACGCCTTGCCGCGACGGCAATTATATCGCGGTCTATCGCGGCGGCTATCGACACGCCGCGGTTATGGTCTGTGTGGTTGCCGCATATCTCACTCCTGCCGGGTACGGACAGAAGCATAGCATCCTCGCGCTCGCCGTACTTCGCCATAAACGAATCAGCAAGCGAGGAAAGCCTGCCATAAGCACGCTCGGTGTCAGAGTAAAGTGCCGAAAGGTCAGCGCTCGTTATGCTTTTTTTGATTTCACTTACCTTCATTTCAATTCCCCACAAGAAGCGAGTATGCCTCGCCTGCGAGCGTATCCACGCTCTTCATTCTTCCCTGCTCGTCGTCTATATAAAGGCGCTCAGCGCCCTCAACGTGTCTGAACCAGGTGAGCTGCCTTTTGGCATATCTGCGCGAGGAGAGCTTTATAAGCTCTATTGCCTCATCAAGGCTGCATTTCCCCTCAATATACGAAACTATTTCCTTATATCCGATTGCCTGCGAGGCAGTATATTCAGGGCGAAGAAGCCCCGCACGGTACAGCGCCTCCACCTCGGGTATCAGCCCCTCGGCAACCATAATATCAACTCTCCTGTCAACTCTCTTATAAAGATTCTTTCTGTCGTGAAAATCGAGAGTAAGCATACGAATGCTAATATCGGGTACCGCAGCTCTTGAAAGCTCGTCAAAGCGGCTTTTCGGCACACCCGACAGCTCATATACCTCGAGCGCGCGCACTACCCTGCGCACGTTATTCGCGTGGGTCGCGGCGGCACTTTTCGGGTCAACCTCGCATAGCCTCTGCCAAAGTCTCTCCCTGCCGCCATCAACGGCAGCCTCCCTCATAAGCGACTCTCTCAGCTCGGGATCGGAGGGCGGCGAGGCAACCGCACCGCGCATGAGCGCGTCTACATAAAGCCCCGTTCCGCCGACGAAAAGCGGTATATTCCCCCTCTTAACAATTTCCTCTGTAGCCAAGAGGGCATCGCGGCGGTAGTCCTCGGTGCTGTAGCTGACGTCGGGCGAGAGAAAATCTATCATGTGATGCGGCACCGCTGCCCTTTCCTCGGGCGTAGCCTTTGCCGTTCCTATATCCATTCCGAGGTATATCTGCATCGAGTCGCAGGAGATGATCTCAGCGCCAAGCTTCTTCGCAAGACAGAGAGATATAGCCGTTTTACCCGACGCGGTAGGGCCTGTAAGAGCGAAAGCTGAAATCACCTTGCAACCTCGCCAAGCCACTCGACAAGATACGCGTAGTAATCGTCTCTGCACCTCTCGTTGAACAGCTCGTGACGCGCGCCCTCGTAGATTTTGAGGCTGACGTTAGAGGCTCCTGCGAGCATAAGTCTGAGATAAACCTCATTAGGCCCCTTTCCGTAATCGCCGACGGGGTCCATGTCACCGCTGATAACAAGGGTGGGCAGCTCCTTCGGGAACTGTGCGTACCAGCTCTTTTTATTACAGTCACGCAGCGCGGTAAAAAGGTCGACGTATCCGGCAACGGTGAACTTAAACGACGTAAATTTATTCGTATCACGATCCGCAACGCGCGACAGCTCCGAGGTGAGCCATGCGTTATGTCCCTCCTCCTTCGGGAAGCGCTTGTTGTACGCGCCGAAGGCGAGGTTCTCTATAAGAGACGACTTGTGTCTCGGACCGTATATTGCTTTAATAAGCTTTGCAACCGCCATTCCCATACCGACAAGCGGATTTTTACCGCCCGTGCCGTGAATGATAAGACCCTTCACGCTGTGAGGATGCTCTATTACGTAGAGCCTCGAGAGGAAGGAGCCCATGCTGTGACCGAGAAGCACCACGGGAAGCGCCGGGAACATCTCGCGCAGCTTGCGGTTCATGGTGTGCATATCCGCAAGAACGTACCTTAAGCCGTCCTTGTCTGCAAAGTAGCCGAAATCCTCATCACGCTCGACGCTCTTGCCGTGACCGAGATGATGGTTTCCCGCGAATATATATCCGCGCTCGGTGAGATAATCGGCAAGCTCCTCGTATCTGCCCGTGTAGTCGATCATTCCGTGCGCGAGCTGAACGACGCCCTTAGCGGTCGCATTCTTCGGTGTGTATATTTCGGCGTAAATATTGTGTATCCCGTCAGCGGACGGGAAGCTGATTTCGTTAAGATTGTAATTCATACAGCGTGTCCCCTTGCAGCTTTTTCAAATTATCAATATCCGTAACCCGTTTTGAGCATAAAATCGCGCACCTCGGCATCGGTGGGTACAGAGCCGAAGGAGCCTTCCCTCGAAGCGGCGATTGCTCCTGCCGCCGCTCCGTATTTTACAGCGGTGCGTATATCACCGCATCTGAGATATTCAAGCGTCATTGCCGCGGTAAAGCTGTCGCCGACAGACGAGGTGTCAACCACCTTACCCGCCTTTGCAGCACCGACGAGAAAATACTTCTTTCCGTCGTAAATGAAGGCGCCGCGCTCTCCCTGCTTGATAACTATGTATTTAGCCTTAACCCTCTTACGCAGAGCGAGAGCCGCACGAAGCGAGGACTCCACTCCCGCGGGCATTATACCCGTATACGTAAATATCTCCTCCTCGTTCGGGGAGAATATCTCCACCTCGGGTAAGGATTCAAGCGGCTGGTCGGCTATCGCGGGCGATGCATCGACGAAAACAGGCACTCCGCAGGACGATGCAAGCCTTGCGGAATTGAGTACAAGGTTCCATGGAATACCAAGCCCGAGATACAGCGCATCGGGTGAATGCGACATAGCCTCGGATATATTGTCGGCAGTGTATTTAGCGCCGGCGCCGGGGTAAAGAAGCGTACGCTCTCCCTCCGTCTCACGCATTGTGACGGACAGGGCGGTAGGCTCGTCGAGGTCCACCTTTATCATACCCGTATTCACACCCGCATCCTTATAATACTTGTACAATCTTTGTCCGTGAACGTCGGCACCTATCTTGCCCGCAAGGAGCGCATCTGCACCAAGCTTAGCAAGTGCAATAGCTGCGCCCGCGCCCTCTCCGCCCGGCACGTAGGCAACACCGCCATCGTCGACAACCGTCTCACCGAGTGCGGGGATTTTATACATATTCATAACGAGGCTCATCGACATTCTGCCGATGACAAGCACTCTTTTTCCGGTCATATCAAGTCCTTTCTCCCTTGTCGGGAAAATCCGTTAAGCCAAGTCGTCAAGCGAAACCGAAAGCTTATATATTCCCGCACCGGCGGCAAGCTCACTTGCAAGCACGCTCTCTCTGGCGCGGCAGGTAAAGACGAAGCTCTGATAGCCCTGCTCGCCAAGCTCGGCAATAGAGCGCATCATTGAGCGCGCGCGCAGGTTATCCTGATGCGCGAAGGTCTCGTCAAATGCGATAGGCGGCTTCTCGGAATAAAGCATATCCACAAGAGCCATTCTTACAGCCACGTAGGCGAGGTCTCTCGTTCCGCCCGAGAGGAAGTCGACCGACTTCTCCTTTCCGTCCTCGGCAACGAAGCTGACCTTCATTCCGTCGGAAACCGAGAAGGAGGTATACCTCTTGTCGGTCATAACGCCCATAAGCTCGGTGGCATATTCGCCGAGCCTCGGAGCTACACCCTCTCTGAGGTTATCCGTTGCAGACTCTATCGCGGAAAGCGCAACGGTATAAGCCTTGTGCTTAGCCTCAAGCTCGGCTATCTGCTCGTTGAGTATATCGAGCTTCGTGAACACGTCGTTGGGGTCACCCGCTCTTGCGCGCAGGGAGATAAGCTCGCTCTCTACTGCGAACTCCTCGCGCTCACACTCGGATATTCTCGTACGAAGTGCGGCAATACCCGTTATTATGTCATCGTGGTTAATACCCGCAAGCACCTTGCGCTTTATCGGGGAAACCATACCGCGTATTTCTATCTCGCTCTTATCCGAGAGAGTTCTTCTGATTTCCTTTACGGTAAGCTCGGTCATAGCCTTATCCTCTGCGAGGATATTTCTCTTTTCGAGGAATGCGGAAACTCTCGCGGAAAGTCCGTCAAGGAAGCTCTCA
This sequence comes from uncultured Ruminococcus sp., assembly GCA_964482885.1. GTDB lineage: Bacteria > Bacillota > Clostridia > Oscillospirales > CAG-272 > UBA1740. The sequence goes on from CAYZZJ010000006.1 coordinate 30,102, forward strand.
AGACCCGCAGCGGGAGGCTCCTCGCCCCACCTTACGATAACGCGGGTAAGCTCCGCCTTTGCAGCGTCATACTCACCGCGGCACTTATCAAGACGGGCCTTGGCAAGCTCGATAGCACGTATCATTCCGTCGCGCTTCATGCGCGCCTCGGAGATAAGTCGCACCTTGCCTACGAGGTCGCTGTAGCTGTCAACGCCGAACTTAGCCGAAAGGACAGATAGCTTCTTAGCGCCCTTAAGCGCAAGGTAAAGCAGCGCACCTGCTCCGCCGAGGGCAGAGGCGCCGAGTATTCCGAAGATAACGCGCCATACCACCGCAGCCATAGCACCCGTGGCAACCAGCTGGTAAACGGCAGCTGCAATCGCGCCGAGACCCGCGAGGGTCGCAAACGCGACATTTTTTATAAACCCGAATCTCGCGGCACCGGCATCAGTGAGTATCCGCTCCTCACCGCCAAGGGTATCCGAAAGAGAAATCATGCTCTCAATCTCGTTGGTAATACCAACCACAGCGCGCTCACGGTCGTAGCCGTCCTCTGCCTCAAGAAGGGCGCGATAGGTGTCGCCGACGGCACGGCGGGCAACCGCGATATCGGCGAGATACTCCTCACTCGGCACGTAGCCCGCGCGGGTATTCTCGGCCATGAAGGTGTTGTACGCCTCGCTCTTCGCCGCACTCTCCTCCTCGAGGGCGTGGAGCTGGTCGAAGGTCTGTATGAGCATAACGTTTCTGTAGCAATCGTCGAGGTCAAGAAGCCTCTCAAGCTTCTCGTGCGCCTCCTTGCGCTCCTGTCTGATGCTGTGAAGCTCGGTCTCCTTCGCGAGTATCTGCTTGTTGTCCTCGTTGTAGCGGGAAAGACTGCTCTCAAGCTCATCGCGCTTACGAATGAGGTCGTTGATAACTCCGCCGGCACCGCCGCGACGTACGAGCGCGTCAATCTTATCGGCTATTTTCATCGCGGCTCTCTGAGTATTCATTCTCTCGTTGCCCGAGAAGAGGATATTTTCTATCGACTCTCGCACCGAGCCACCGTTTATAGCGGAATCTCCTATCTGGCCGATGAACGCGGTGTTCTCGAACAGTTCCGCATTTACGCCGAAGAATACCTCGCCCGCGGGCATCTTGCCGAATGATGCAGTACCCGTCTCAAGATCTATGATAGAGGAATCCTCTCTGTAGCTCTCTCTGCCGGCAGCATCGGTTACGGGAACGGTGGAGCGGTTAAGAAGATATTTCTTATCCTTAACGCGCACCGTCATGGAGCCCTCTGCCACACAGGTAGTCCAGCTTATTCTCTTTTTTCTCTCGGAGAGAGCGTCTGGATCTCCCTCCGGACCGAAGCCGAAGAGCATATAGCGTATAAACGCCGCGATAGTGCTCTTACCCGCCTCGTTCTGTCCTTCGATTATATTCACCTTATCGGTGAACTCAAGAACTAAGTCGGTAAGACCGCCAAAGCTCTTTATCTCAATTTTCTCAATAATCATACCGTTCCTCCTTGATAGGGGTTACTGTCCGCTTATATTCGGCGAATCCTCTTCGCCAAACGTGCCGCCGAGGAATTTTATAGCCCTCTTGACCGAGTCCTTGGAATTATACCACGGCTCCTCGTCGTATCTGTAATCAAACTTCTTGCAGAACCAGGATACGTCACCCGAGAGCGACTCTATATAACTGTGCTCTATTCCGTAAGCGTCGGAGTAGAGGTCTAAATAATCTCTCTTGCTCATCTTCTTCGACGCATATTCCAATAGCATGCGATAATGGGGCAGACAGAAATACGGCTGCTGTGCAAGCTTCTTGCGGAAACTCCAGTCGCTCTCGTAAAGATAGCATACCGTGGCAATCATCGCCGAGAGGTTTTTGTCTATCCTGCCGCAGACGTAGCAATCTCCCTCGAGCTTACCGAGCGCAGCCATAGCCGCCTTTCTTTTATCTCCGAGGATAACCGGTCCCTCGAGCTTCTTGGTCACCTCTGCGAGGTGGCTCTCGAGAATAAGCCCGATACCAAGCATTCTGCGCCTGCCAAGCATCATATTGTAGTGAGTGAGGCAGAAGCCCTGCTCGTTGGTCTTTATTCTTATATCCGGCTCCATCATTGACGCGCCGAGAATTATATCAAGCTCGTCCTCCTGAAGCTTCTTATAGAGGACGCATAAAGGACACCCGCACTCGGGGTGATCCCTGCATTTATCAAACGCCTCGTTGACCGGAATGGAATATATCTGCTCCACGGCTCCGCCTTTCTCTCCCGAAAGGGAGAAATTTACCCTTGTAAATTATCGCACGATATGCTAAAATATTTGTAAATACTCGTACTCAGTATTATTATACAATAAGGTTATGCTTTTTGCAAGAGGTGAACGCGTAAAATGTTGAAGAAAATCGACCTTGTCGAAAACAGAGAGGCGACCGTTATTGACGGCCTCGGAGAATACTCGCTCCGCGACACGCTCGAGTGCGGTCAGTGCTTCCGCTTTGAGAGAGTTGAATGCCCCGCAGGGCTGACGGACGAGTATATAGTCACGCTTAAAAGCAGAATCGTAGACGTCGGGCAAAGGCGCCCGGGCGAGCTTATCTTCTTCGGCGAGGAGGAGCTTGACGAGGAGATGCGCACCTACTTCTCCCTCGATACCGACCTCGAATACGTGAAGCTCGACGTTATAGCGCACACCGACTCCGAGTGGCTTCGCGAGGCGGCGGAGCGCGCGGGCGGAATAGCTATATTAAAGCAGGACCCCTGGCAGACGCTCGTTTCGTTTATAATCTCGCAGAACAACAATATCCCGAGAATAAGAAAGATAATCAAGCAGATATGCGTAGAGTACGGTACAAATCTTTCTTTGCAAAATCCGCACGTAAAGGTATGCCCGCTTTCGCTGTATGAGGGCGCCCCGTGCGAAGAAAAATGCAAGAAATGCGGAGTGTGCTACTCCTTCCCCACCGCCGAGGATATACTCCTTCGCCCCGAGGGGCTTCTGCCCTCCCGCCCCGGCTTCCGCTACGGATATATAGTCGATGCGGCGGAAAAGGTGGCGTCGGGAGAGGTCGATCTCGATATGATAGCCGCCGCACGAAGCTACACCCATACGCTCGAGGCGCTCAAGGTCATTCGCGGTGTCGGAGATAAGGTAGCGTCCTGCGTTGCGCTCTTCGGCTTCGGCAATCTTGACGCCTTCCCTATTGACGTATGGATGAAGCGCGCGATAGACGAATATTTCGGCGGCAAGCTCGACCCTGCGACACTCGGCAGATTTGCGGGAGTGGCTCAGCAATATATCTTCCATTACATAAGGAATATAGAAGGTTAGCGTGAAAATGCCCCGAATGTAACATGCGGTGTTACATAATTTACCGCTCGGCAACGAAGTATTGCTTGATAACCAAACGGATATTTGATATAATCATCTCAGATAAAGGCTCACCGTTCATAACGGAGAAGGAGGCAAATATGAGCTTTGGCGGCAACGTAGTATATTACAGAAGGAAGCTCGGCATCACGCAAGAGGAGCTTGCAGATATGCTCCACGTTTCAAGACAGACGGTATCGAGATGGGAGACCGATCTCACCTTCCCCGATATTGATACCCTTATCGTCCTGTGCGACACATTCGGCTGCACGATGGACACCCTTGTGCGCGGCGACGCCGAGGCAGAGGAAGGAGACGGCGGGGCGAAGGATACCGCTCCAAAGAGCGATATCCCATACACGGCGCGCAAAAAGCAGTTCTCCGCCTTTGCCCTGACCTGCGCTCTCGGAGTTGCGCTCGTGCTGATCGGAGTAGCCGCAATGCTATTCACCTATTCGGTATCCGAAATTCTTTCGGTGGTTCTGCTTATGTCCTTTATAACGCTCGCCGTAACGGCGTTCATCATAGGAGGAATAACCCATTCGTCGTTCTTAAAGGCGCACCCCGTGCTGCCCGAATACCCAAAGGACGAGGCGAGGAAATTCCTTTCAAAAGCTCCGTTCCTCTTTGCGGCGGCGACCGCGCTCGTCCTTATCGGCGTAATCGTACTTATTCTTATAGTTACACTCGGCGAGCAGACCGATGCCGTAGCTATAACCGCAACCGGCATATTGATAACCTTCATTGCCGCATCGGCATCGCTCTTTACGTACACCGGCATTATGTACTCGGACAGAAGCGACAAGGAGAATGAGGGCGAGGACGGTCTCAGCCCGAAGGGCAAGAGGATAAACGACGCAATCTCCTCGGCAATTATGCTCTCGGCGACGGCGGCATTTCTCCTTATGGGATTTCTCGGAGATCTTTGGCACCCCGGCTGGGTCGTGTTCCCGATAGGCGGTGTGCTGAGCGGAATTGTCACCTCCGTTTTATCCACAATCTACCCCGACAAGGAATAAAAGCTAATAAATGTAATTCTTAGTTGTCATTTAATAATGTTACATAAGCGGCAGCGGCGCGAGATAAGCGTTCGTTGCCGTTTTTTATTTTTGTCGTTATCTCTCAAGGGCGTGTCGTAATACAGTATTATCGCGCCCGAGCAACCTCTTTATTTGCTTCATCTTTTACAAATAGTTCTTGAATTGTAAGAATTTATGTGATATATTATTTTTGTCACCACGGGCGCGTGCGCGCCTTATAAGTATGAGAGGTTTTACTATGAAGCGCTTAATTCCACTTCTTTTATGCGTAGCGGTACTTGCGGTATCGCTCTTATCCCTCACCTCCTGCGCTGTCCTCGATTTTCTCCCCGAGGATATTCAGAAGCTGTTTGGATATAACACCGAGGATCCCGAAAATCCGGGCGATCCCGAGGATCCCGAAAACCCTGAGAATCCCGAGGATCCCGAGGATCCCGAAAATCCCGCCAATCCTGAGAAGCCTACTTACAGTGTAACGATTTCGGGCATCGGCGAGGACGCCTCGCTTACAGTTAGCGAGGGCGAGCCGGTTCCCGCACAGCCTACACCCACGAAGGCAGGCTATACCTTCCTCGGCTGGTACTCGGGTGAGGCTCTTTGGAACTTCGAGACCGACAAGGTAACCGCGAACACGGTTATC
>CAYZZJ010000007.1:0-34891 GCA_964482885.1 uncultured Ruminococcus sp.
AGTAGTCGGATCCGTAGAAAATTCCGCCCGTAGGCTCGCATCCAAGCCACATAAGATCCTCATATATGCTTTCAACGTACTCGTTGTCCTCCTTAGAGGGGTTGGTATCGTCGTATCTGAGGTTGAAAAGACCGCCGTACTTCTTCGCGGTCATTGCGTTTATCCATATCGCCTTTGCCGAGCCGATATGAAGATATCCGTTAGGCTCTGGCGGAAAACGGGTATGAATATGCAGATCGGGATTTTCTTTGAGATCCTCGTCTATAATGTCATGTATGAAGTTGCTTCTAATCTCTTCCATTTTCAACCTCTTAGTTAAAATATTTTATAGCGTTTTCAAATGCATCGGGCGCTCCGTGTCCCGGGTAAAATTTTCCTATCATATTCTGCGAAAACAGCTTGAATATTGAGGACCAAAGCTCGTCCTCGTCGCCTCCCGGTAAGTCCGTTCTTCCGTATCCGCCTCCTTCAAATATGGTGTCTCCAACGAAAGTCGCGTCTCCGATTTTGTAGCTGACACCGCCGGGGGTGTGTCCGGGAGTAGATATAACCCTGATTGTTTGAGTGCCCAGCTTAAGCATATCACCGTCGCGCACTGCGGTCGCAGTACCGAAGTATCCGCCGCGCACACCCAGAAAGCCCTGAAAGCAGTTAAGCACAGGATCGGCGAGCGCCGGTAAATCTCCTTCACCTATTATGACCTTATCGCATTCCTGTACCCAGGAGTCTATCGCGTAAATATGGTCAAAGTGAGCGTGGGTTAGCAGTATATACTTGATCTTCCCTTCCATTTCGGGATATTCCTTTTGCGCAACGCGGTAATACACCGATGGGTCGATAACAGCCCAAGAGTCATTATCTTCGATCAAGTAGCAATTTGAGCCAAAGTAACCGCGCGGGTAAAGAGTATGAATATTCACGCTGAACACCACCTGTAGCGCACGCGTGCGAGTATGCGTGCAACAAATATATTATATATTATAGCACATGCCAAGGCGAATGTCTAGAAGTAAATAAAATAAAAACAACTTTTTAGTCTGTGACATAAAATGATATTGTGCCGAAGCATAAAGTATAGGAAGGTTTTGAGCTGGACAATGGTTAGAATAGGCTTTATAAGTGTTACTATAGCGGTTAAGGCGCGCAGGCTCTTACGTAAGGTGAATGTTGCGTCGAGAATGACGCGTCTTGATGACGTTATACCAACGAGCGGATGTACCTATGCGCTTGAAATCGAGGATAGCCAAATGCTTGCCGCGGCTGCTGCCCTGAGGCGCGGCGGCATCGAATACAGGGTTGTTGGAGATGGTTGATAATGATATATTTTGATAATGCCGCTACAAGCTACCCTAAGCCGAGGTCGGTGATCAAAGCTACCGAGAGGTGTCTTAAGGAATATTGCGCTAATCCCGGAAGGAGTACTCACGATATGGCGGTAAGATCCGCTGAAGCCGTATATGAAACGCGTGAAATTGTTGCTGATTATATTGGCTTTGGGTGCCCTGAAAGAATTGCCTTTACCTCAAATGCAACGCATGCTCTTAACATTGCGATAAAGGGCTTGATAAACCATCGGTGTCACGTTATCGTTTCGGATATGGAGCATAATTCCGTAATGCGCCCCCTGGAGGCTGTGGCAAGAAAATACGGGGTTGAAATATCGGTATACGACACGGATCTGCCTCTCCGAGATGCAATTATTTCTCTTGTGCGCCCTGATACCGAATTTCTTGTTACAAGCGTAGCATCGAACGTAACGGGTAAAGTACTCGGCGTGCGTGAAATATCAGAGATAGCAAGGGAATGTGCGATAAAGGTGATTGTTGATGCGTCGCAGTATCTTGGGCATAAGAGGGTGGATTTATCCTCCACTCCAATCGACGTCATTTGCGCACCGGGTCACAAGGCGCTCCTCGGAATACAAGGAAGCGGGTTTATTGCTGTTAGCGAATCGGTGAACCCCGAGGATCTGATGCAGGGTGGCAGTGGAGGAGATACCTTCAGGCTGGAAATGCCAGACTATCTTCCCGAAAGGCTGGAAGCCGGCACGCTGAACGTCCCTGCGATAGCGGCGCTTGGTGCCGGGATAAAATACTTGCAAGCTTACGGGTACGAAAGGATTGAAAGCACTTTATCCGGTCTGACAGATAGGCTGTATAACATTCTCTCGTCTGTTGGTGCTACCGTCTACGGCTGTGAAAATGGAATTGCGGCTTTTGAGCTTCCTGGAATACCCCCCTCGTCGCTGTCGAAAATGCTTGATATGTCAGGCATAGCAACAAGAAGCGGCTTACACTGCGCGCCGGGGATGCACAGAAAGCTGGGAACCGATAAGTACGGGTGCGTGAGAGCATCGCTTTCCGTGTTTAACACGGAGGCAGAGCTTGATGCGCTCTACCGTGTATTAATAGATGCGAAAAACTAAAAATGCACCGATATCCCACGTGGCATATCGGTGCATTAAAATTATAAATACTTCTTTATAGCTTCGACAAGGTCACGCTGATACTTTGGGTAAGCACGACCGTCACAGGATACTGTTATATCAGCAGCAGCCTCATAAAGCGGTATGCGTTCGTCATACAAATCAGTTAGGGTTTGCCCGGGCTTAAGAACGATACCTCTGTCATCGGGGTTGTCAATTCTCTCGATAATTGTAGCGCAGCTGCAATAAAGATATATGACCTTTCCCTGCGTTCTCAGATAGTCCATAGCCTTTTTGGAATATACTGCACTGCCTCCGGTGGAAAGGATTGCGTGTTGTCCTCCGGGGGCCGTTAAGCCTAGCAAAACCTCCTCCTCGACATGGCGGAATTCATCAACTCCAAGCTCGTCAAGTATCGTTTGCAGGCGCTTGCCAAATCTTTTTTCAATAAGCTTATCAGAGTCGATAAGTGGCATTTTCAAGCGACTTGAAATCGTTCTTCCCATGCAAGACTTGCCCGATCCGGGCATTCCAATTAAAGTAAAAATCATATTCTGCCTCGTATTAAAGCTGCTTAATGTAGATTATATCGTGTTTTGTGGCTTTGATAATAGCGACACCGTATTGCGGTATTTTGTCGGGATCTCCGATTATTGTATCTAAGCTGCCGTAGGTAGCGTTTACAGAGATCGGGCGATTGCCGTTATTCGCTATTATGATGTGAGCGGTGCTGTTTATAGAGCGCTTGAATACAAGCAGGTCTCTATCCAGGTGTAATAGCTCGAAGTCACCGCTACGGTATATCTTGTTATCTCTTCTGATTTTACCGATTCTTTGATAGTGGCACAGAAGATCGTTGTTTTCCTCTCCCCAGGGGTAAGGCATTCTGTTAAAGGGATCGCTGTATCCTTCAAGCCCCGCCTCATCACCGTAGAAAATCATAGGCAGTCCGGGAAGCGCGCTGATAACGGTATACGCCATTTTCAGTCTTAAGATGGCAACTTTACGTTCATCTGCCGTCATGCGCTTGGTTGCAAGGTAATCGTTTGTCTTTCCAAGCGAGCTTTCGCCCCCGAGCACGGTAAGTATGCGCTCGGTATCGTGGGTGCCGAGGAGGTTCATTTGCATGTTAGCTATTCTGGGCGGAGCATTATCGATTATATCGGTAAGCGCATATCTCAGAGGCTCAACATCATTGTTAAGGATATATGAAATCAGCCCCTTTCTCAGGGGATAGTTCATAACTCCGTCAAGCTCTTCGCCGAGGTAGTAGCTTTTGCGCGTGCTATATGCTATCTTGTTTGAGGCATCCTCCCAAACCTCGCCGAACAGTAACGATGAGGGATTGTACTCGTTAAGAGTAGACTTTATATCCTTTACAAAATCGTCTGACAGCTCGTCTACAACGTCAAGTCTGAAGCCTGCGATGCCCATTTTTGCGTATTTGGATATTACGCCGCGCCTTCCCGTGAAGTATTCTCTGCAATCGGGATTGTCGGGATTGATTCTCGGGAGTATTTCTATACCCCACCAGGAGGTGTATTTATCCGGATAGGCTTCAAAGTCATACCATGAATAGTATGGAGACTCCTTTGACTGATAAGCTCCAGTCGAATTGTAGCTTGCGTATCGGTTGAAATATATGCTATCACTACCGGTATGATTGAAAACGCCGTCCAGTATGATAGCGATCCCGAACTTCTCTGCCTCGTTGACCAAGGCGCGTAGTGCTTTTTCACCGCCGAACATAGAGTCTACCTTCATATAATTGGCGGTGTCGTACTTATGGTTTGATGCTGCCTCGAAAATCGGGCTAAGATATATCAAATTCGCGCCGAGAGAAGCTATGTACGGCAGCTTTTCAATGATGCCCCACAGCGTCCCGCCGTAGAAGGTGTTGTTTTTTAACGGAGCGCCCGGATATTCCGGATATTCCGGAACGCCCATGCTCCAATCCTTCACCCTAACGCTTCCCTTTTTTGCGCGGGTTCTGCCGCCTATTGCAAAGCGGTCGACGAAAATATGATATATTATGCCACCGTACACGCCATCAGGCTTGTTGTACTTGAAATCCGAGATGCTGAGCTGGAAGCGACGGTGCGGCGCATTTTCCGTGAACAGCACACCATCGTTATGTGGATATGCGTACAGCGTTCCGCACGCCGAAAACAGCTCGACTGTGTAAAAATACAGTCCGACATCAATGCTCTTGGGTAATGTGATGAGATAATAATCATTTTCGCTTTGAGATGAGCACCACTCACCGCAGTGCCTGCTTATCTCCCCTCCGCACTCGCTGTAGAGAATGACCGTGAGTGACGTTGTACCCAGTGCGCGCGGGAGAGTAATTTTTATGCGTATGCGCTCTCCCAGCGAAAATGCACAGCCCCGAGAGGTCGATCGTCCGTGCATGTAGGCAATCGCCCCGGGGCGCATATTCTCCGCTGAGAGGCGGAGATATGATAGGTTCATTAAGCTCCTCTCGATTATAGAGTGGTTTTGTAAATGGGGGTCGCATGCCAGATCTCGGAGGCATACTTGCTTATGCTGTTATCCGAGGAGAATATACCGCTTGTCGCAGTATTCATAAGTGACATAGATGACCATTTCTCGGTATTCGAGTAGTCGTAGAGTGCGGTGCGGTACGCGTTCAGATAGGAATCAAAGTCCGCAAGACACATGAACGGATCTGCAATGCCGTAGCCCGGGTTGATCAGATAGTCTGCTATATGAGAGAAATTCTCTCCGCCAATGGGACTATAGAGTCTGTCAATAACGCGCTTGAGTATCGGGGAGGCGTGGTAATAGCCCTTTGCGGAGTACCCTGCTCTCCAAAGCTCGTCAACCTCCTTGGCGCTGAGTCCGAATACGTACATATTCTCTTTTCCAACAGCCTCGCATATTTCTACGTTAGCACCGTCGAGAGTACCGAGCGTTACGGCACCGTTCATCATCAGCTTCATACAGCCCGTGCCGCTCGCCTCCTTGCCCGCAAGAGATATTTGCTCTGATATATCCGCTGCGGGGATAAGAATTTCCGCAAGAGATACGTTATATTCCTCCATAAACACGACCTTGATTTTGTCGCGCGTGAGAGGATTGCTCTCAAGCTCCTTCGAAAGGAACCATACAAGCTTTATCAGCTTCTTTGCCATAACGTATCCAGGTGCTGCCTTACAGCCGAAGATAAAGGTCTGGGGCTGTATATCGGCGTTCGGGTTATCGAGGATTTCGTTGTAGAGCGCTATAATCTTGAGGACGTTGAGAAGCTGGCGCTTGTATTCATGCATCCTCTTTATCTGCACGTCGAATACGGAATCGGGATCGATGCGCCTGCCACACTTCTGGTATGCATAATACGCAAAGGATTCCTTGTTATAGTGCTTGATAGTAGCTATTTTTTCAAGAACCTCGGGGTTATCCTTGTACTTCGCTAGCTCGGACATCCCTGTAAGATCTACTCTGTATTCATCACCGATAAGCTCGTCTATAAGTGCGCAGAGCTTGGGGTTTGCATAGCTGAGCCACCTGCGGTGAGCAACACCGTTGGTTACGTTGGTGAACTTGTAGGGGGTCATCTTGTAGAAGTTCTTGAATATAGTCTTTTTGAGAATTTCGCTGTGAAGCGCGGATACACCGTTGACGTTGTGGGAGCCGACGATGGAAAGATTAGCCATCCTGACCTGGTTGTAGGCTATGATAGACATGTCCGAAATTCTATCCCAATCTCCGGGATAAAGATTCCATAGATCCGCGGTGAATCTGCGGTTGATCTCGTTGACAATGTTGAATATTCGGGGCAGCTTCATCGCGAACAGCTCCACTCTCCAGCATTCGAGTGCCTCTGGAAGAACAGTATGGTTGGTGTAAGATATAGTCTTAACCACAATAGACCATGCATCATCCCAGGAATACGAGAATACGTCCATGAGTATGCGCATAAGCTCAGGGATTGCAAGTGCGGGATGCGTATCGTTAATGTGTATGGATACGTTATCCTCAAATCCTGCAAGAGAGCCGTGCTCCGAGAGGTAATCGTGAATAATATTCTGGAGCGATGCGGATACAAGGAAGTACTGCTGCGTAAGTCTGAGAAGTTTGCCCTCGTCATAGTTATCTGCGGGGTACAGCTGACGTGTAATCTCCTCGGCATTATTCGATGGGGAGAGATAGCGCGACTGAGGCATAGCAACGTTGTATGAGGTATGAGCCTGGCGCGCTCTCCAAAGTCTGATAACGTTCACAGCGTCGGTAGACGTACCGGGAATGAGGAGATCGTAAGGCACAGCCTTAACTTCGTCATAATCATAGTGATTAATGTTGAGCTTGCCGTTTTCCCATTTTTCATCGAGCTTACCGCCGAGCTTAACCGTTAGGGCGCGTTCGGGGTGAGGAACAAGCCAAACACCTCCCGATGGAAGCCATTCATCAACAAGCTCTACCTGCTCGCCGTCAACTATTCTTTGCTTAAACAGACCGTTTTCATAGAGAAGCGAAAAGCCGTTTGCGTAGTAATCGCCTGACGCGAGAGAATCCATGAAGCAAGCGGCAAGACGACCGAGACCGCCGTTTCCAAGTCCGGGGTCCACCTCGCAGGCGTAAACCTTATCAAAGGAGGTTCCGAAATCTGCGAGAACCTCGCACAAATCATCGTAAATACCGAGATTCATTGCGTTGTTTTTGAGCGCACGTCCTACAAGAAACTCCATGCATAAATAGCAGATCTTCTTTCCTTTTACGGCGCGTATACGCTTCTTGAACGAGCTGCGGTATTCGACCATCAGATCCTTGATGGCGCTTACGGTGGCATTGTATATCTGCTCTACCGTCGCGCGCTTGGGGTCTACGATTCCTCTTGTAACAAGCTTTGCCTCTATGCGCTCGCGCAGGGCCTGCTTTGTCAAGGTTGGCTTTTCGGGTGAAATTAAATCAGAATTTGCGTTATTAAACATTTGGGTATCCTATCAAGTTATAAGTTAGAATAAATCTGCATATATTGCTCTGCCGAGCTGTCCCAGGTAAAGTCGCACTGAAGCGCACGACGCCTTATTTGTGCCCATTCTGAGGTAGAGCCGAATATGCTGATAGCGTAGCGGATAGTATCAAGCATCTCGTGCGCGTTGTAATTGGAAAAGCCGAAGCCGTTAGAGTTATTTGCGGGGTGCGGGGTGATGGTATCACTAAGACCGCCGACAAGTCTTACAAGCGGAAGTGTGCCGTAAGAGCAGGATATCATCTGCGCGAGACCGCAAGGCTCGAATTTCGAGGGCATGAGGAATATATCCGCAGATGCATAGAGCTGCTTTGAGAGTGTTCTATCAAACTGTATCAGCGCACGGAAATTGCTGTGACGCGCCTCAATTGCACGTAGGGCGTTTTCGTACTTTTCCTCTCCCGTTCCGAGTATAACGACCTGTATACGCTCTGAGAGAATTTCATCAGCTACGTGTAAGAACAGATCAATTCCCTTCTGTCCTGCAAGCCGGGTTATCATAACCATAAGCGGCATATTTTCAGAGGGGTCAAGACCGAGCTTTTCACAAAGCATTGCTTTGTTCTTTGCCTTTCCGGATTTTACCATTCGCGGTGAGTACGCCTTATAAAGCTCTTTGTCACCCTTAGGCGAGAAATATCCGTAGTCTATACCGTTTATAACACCTGCGAGCTTATGACGGACCGACTTTATTACATCCTGGAGACCAAAGCCGAAATAGTCGTACTCAAGCTCTTTTGCATAACTTGGGCTTACTGTGGTTATGAAATCTGATGCTACGAGAGCTGCCTTCAGCAGATTTATACAGCCGTCGAACTCCATAAGTCCGAGATGCTCGTTTCCGAGACCGAAAACGTCACCAAGAATATAACTGTCAAACTTTCCCTGATGCTCGATATTATGAATGGTAAAGACGGTTTTAATATTCTTTAATGCCGGATCATCACCATACACCGTTTTAAGGTATACTATTGCCATGGCAGCTTGCCAATCGTTGGCGTGAACAATATCCGTTCTTTCGGCGGAGGCTCTTATATACTCAACTGCAGCCTTCGAGAAAAAGGCGAATCTCTCCGCATCGTCAAATTCTCCGTAAAGCTTTGAACGGTCAAAATAATAGTGGTTTTCGATGAAAAGATAATCGACATTGTTCTCTTGATATCTATATAACGATGCACCCGTTTCGCGCCATGAGAGATTGAAGCTGATATCGGTAAGTCGTTCAAGCTTTTCACGGTATATAGGATTCATGGTAGAATATAAGGGAGCAATAACCTCAACGGTGTTGTCGGTGTTTTTCGCTACGCAGGCGGGCAGAGCCGACATGACATCGCCAAGCCCACCACTGGTAGCAAAGGGTGCCACTTCACTGGCTAAATAAACAATTTTCATAAACCTTCCTTTTGTGCGAGGTAGCTTTTATACCTTGCGTCTCTTTTGTACGTAGAATGGCATATTGTCGTTGCCTGAAAGAGTTACACCGTCGCTGATATAAACGTCCTTGTCCGTTACGATGCAGTTAAGAGAAGCGTTCTTTCCAACGTAGGTGCCGCTGAATAGCACGGAATCCTTGACTACAGCTCCGCGTTCGACGTGTACTCCACGGAAGATTACGGAGTTGATTACAGTTCCCTCTATTACGCAATCGTCAGCTATCATAGAGTTTTCAACCTTGGCTGTACTTTTGTAAACTACGGGTGCAGAGTTGTGTACTCTTGTGAAGACGGGGGCGTCCTTGCGCCATAAGAGCGAAGCACGCGCGCGCTCGTCCTTGGCAAGCTCGATTGAATGCTTATAGTAGTCAAGGAAGCTGGAAACCGTAGCAACGTAGCCCTTGTAGTTGTAGGTACGGTAGTTCTGGCTCTTGTAGTTGCGAAGAAGAATTCCCGTAAGGCTGTTAAGGTGATATGCCTGAGCCTCCTCGATAATGATACGCAGATATGCCGTGGACATCACCATGATGCCGAGCGAAAGCTCGGGATTCTTCTCGGTGTATACCGAGCTCATTGTAATATCGCTTACCTTGCCTGCGACTGAGGATATCATCATTCTCGGGCGCTTAGACGTGTATCCACGCACAACGTTGCGGGTTACAATCGTAATCTTTGCACCTGATGCCTGATGATTTCTGATGACGTCTGCGATATCAATGTTCAGCACGCTGTCCGAATCCATAAGGACGATGTAATCCTCCTTGCATTCGCCTATGTACTCCTTCATATTGATAAGAGCCTCAAGGCGAGTGGAATACATCTGGGTGTTGGAGATATACGCTGTCTGGAAGGGTGAGATGAAGTTTACACCTCCCGCTCTTCTTGCAAGATCCCAGTCCTTACCGCTACCGACGTGCTCGGCGAGAGAGCGATAGTTGTAATTTGCAACGATGCTGATGTTTGATATATTAGCATTAACGAGATTGGAGAGCGCGAAATCGACGAGTCTGTAACGGCAGGCAAACGGAATTGCCGCAACCGTACGGTCGTTTGTTAATCTTGAAAGCGTATTGTCGTTCAAGCTTGAGAAAATAATTCCTGCCGCACTGATAGCCATTACATTGCACCTCCCTTAGATTTTTCAGCCTTGACGCGAGCTCCCTTGCCGATAACGACTATATCCTGCTTATCTGCACCCTCAGTGCCTACGACAGCATCCAGGCCGATGACCGAATCGGCATCTATTATGGCGGTATATACGCGCGCACCCTTTTTTACCACAACGTCCTCCATGATAACCGAATCCTTAACTACGGCACCCTCTTCAATTACAACGCCACCCGAGAGGATCGAGTTTATGGCCGTACCGTTGATACGGCAGCCCTCGGAGACGAGAGAGTTTACGATAACCGACTTAGGACCAAGATACTGAGGAGGTCTTGCGGTATTTCTCGAGAAAATACGGAAATTCGCATCGGACATGCTCAGAATAGGATCATCACCAATAAGATCCATATTAGCTTCCCACAGAGAGGATATGGTTCCAACATCCTTCCAATAGCCCGAGAATTTGTAGGCGAAGAGCTTTTCTCCGTTATGTAGGAGGTTCGGTATGATGTTTTTACCAAAATCGTTAGAGGACTTTTCGTCCGCCTCGTCGATGGTCAGATACTCAAGAAGCACGTCGGTATTGAAAATGTAAATACCCATCGACGCCTGATTGTTTTTCGGCTGCTTCGGCTTCTCCTCAAACTCGTAAATCGAGTTGTCGGGGTTCGTGTTACAAATACCGAAACGGCTCGCTT
This sequence comes from uncultured Ruminococcus sp., assembly GCA_964482885.1. Lineage (GTDB taxonomy): Bacteria > Bacillota > Clostridia > Oscillospirales > CAG-272 > UBA1740. Next base: position 10,657 of record CAYZZJ010000007.1, read on the forward strand.
CCTCGACAGGTACGGTGATCGTAGCTACTGTGCATACTGCACCGGTGCTTTTATGCTGATCAAGCATAAGACGGTAATCCATGCGGTAAATATGGTCGCCCGAGAGTATGAGGACGTATTTTGGATTGTATTGCTTTATGAAATTGATATTCTGGTATATGGCGTTTGCAGTACCCTTATACCAATCCGAGCCTTTGTTGCCCTGATAAGGAGGAAGGACCGAGAGTCCGCCCCTCATTCTGTCAAGATCCCAGGGCGCGCCGTTACCGATATACTCGTTCAGCGCCAGAGGCTGGTACTGAGTAAGGACACCTACGGTGTCGATACCCGAATTAATGCAGTTTGAAAGGGGGAAATCGATGATTTTGTACTTGCCACCAAAGGTGACTGCGGGCTTTGCAGTCTGAGTGGTTAGATCGTAAAGACGTGAGCCCTGACCACCGGCAAGCAGCATAGCTATGCACTCTTTTTTACAATACATGGTCGTTCTCCTTATACCTTAATTTCTTTTATTCCGTAGTTTTCTTTGAGTACGATTCCCGAGAATCGCGGGATAGATATATCTAGGTAATTTTGCGCGTTTTCGGTTCTTACCGGGTAAGAATTTTTGAAGGCTGCGGGATCGCTCGCAAATACCGTGTCAAGGCATAACGCCTCGCCTGTGCTGATGCGAAGCGTCTGATCCGCGCCCGAGAAGTTAATTAAGGCTATGAGCGAGGACTTGTCCTCGGCGATACGCCTGTATGCAATAGAGCTTTTCTCTGCTTCATCGGGAAGAAGCCAGGAGAATCCGCGCTCATCGAAGTCGATATCCCATAGCGCTCTCGAGCTTAAATAGAAGCCGTTGAGTGCGCGTACGTAGTCGCGCATCTGACTATGCAAGGGGTAATCGAGCATGAACCATTCGAGCGAGCTTTCGTAATCCCACTCACGGAATTGCGCGTATTCCGTTCCCATAAACGTAAGCTTCTTGCCGGGATAGGTCATCATCAGCAAGAGTGCTATACGCATTTGCCTGAACTTATCCTCGTACGCTCCGTGCATTTTGTCGACCAGCGAGCGCTTTCCGTGTACAACCTCATCATGCGATATCGGTAGGCAGTAATTTTCGGAAAATGCGTACATAATCGGGAAGTTAAGCGCCTTGTGATTGTACCTTCTATAAATAGGATCGGTGGACAAATAATCATAGAAATCATTAGCCCAACCCATATTCCACTTCAAATTAAATCCGACACCGCCCTCGCTGACCGGCGTGGTGAGCCTTCCGTAATCACCTGATTCCTCGGCAATCATAAGCACATCGGGGAATTCTGCAAATACAGCGGTATTGAGCTTTTTAAGGAAAGCCAAGCCCTCGAGCGAAATGTTGGTACCGTCGGTGTTTGGAATCCATTTGCCCGGCTCACGGTCGTAATCGAGGTACAGCATTGAAGCAACGGCATCAACTCGTAAGCCGTCGACGTGAAATTCTCTGAAATAATAGAGAGCATTAGAAATGAGGAAGGATTGCACCTCTTCCCTTCCGAGATCGAAAAATCTTGTACCCCAGGATGATGACTCTTGCCTGTCTGCACCTTGATACTCATAAAGCGGCTGCCCGTCAAATTCGTAAAGCCCCCACTCGTCCTTCGGGAAATGTGCGGGAACCCAATCAAGAATTACACCAATTCCGGAGCTGTGCATCTTATTGACAAAATAGCGGAAATCATCAGGATCTCCGTATCTCGACGTAGGCGCGTAAAATCCGCACACCTGATAGCCCCACGAGCCGTCATATGGGTGCTCCATAATCGGAAGCAGCTCTACGTGGGTATATCCCATTGCCTTAACATACGGGGCCAACGTATCCGCAAGCTCACGATAGGATAGGCAGCTTTCGTCGTCCTTGCGCATAAAGCTGCCCGCGTGAAGCTCATATATGTTTATAGGTACGGAAAGGTAATAGCTGCCCGAGCCAAGCCTTTTACGGCTTTTAAGCCAAGCGCTGTCTCTCCACTCAAAAGAGGGTGTGCCAAAAATTAAGGAAGCGCCGTCGTCGAGTCCGCGAGAAAATTTAGCATACGGGTCTCCCTTGTTAATGGTTTTCCCTCCCGAGTGTATCCTGAACTTGTATGCATTCTTATGCAATGACACGCGTGATGTATATACAAGCTCCCAGATGCCGTTATCGGTTATACGTGTAAGCGGGACTTCGGTATCCCAACCGGTGAAATCCGATATAAGGCTGACCGCATCAGCGTTAGGAGCCCACGTGCGGAAGGTATAAACGTAGCTTTTTCCATTTCTTTTTAGATTGCATCCAAGGTAATCGTAAGCACGAAAGTTTGTGCCTTGATGAAAATAGTAAGCCGCCAGATTTTCAGACCTGCTCATACGATTACCTCCTTTGAATTTTAACGTGAAGCACGTACGCATACCGCGTATGTAATAATTATATATTATTTACGCGCTGTTGTCAAGGTTAGTATTTGGCAGAAATGGTGGATATTTCTTTGTCAATCGATAGATTTTTCGCTTTCCCGACGGCAGATGCACATCGAGCAGCAAATATAAGAACAAGAGCAAGGGGTATTGATACGATGGTTGCCACCGCTGCTATTAAACGGGATATGCGTGGCGAAGCGAAAAGAATCCTCGTGATGTAAAATATTGCTGCGAAGATTATAAGCGGATATATCCTGAGTGTGCCGTTGAGGTATACGTACGAAAACAGCGTGTAGCAAAGAGATAAAAACAGAATAAACAACACGTTATAGAACCGGTGTGTTTTGCCTATTACATCACAGTCTTGTCTGCCAAACATGGATTTTAGAGTTGAGCGCTTTATCAATTTCATGGTAGCAAAATCCGGGGTTGTGGATAGTGCCGATGTAATAGCATTGATTGCCGTTATTGACACAAAATATAGAGCAGAAATTGCAAATGAATTTAATATAAGACGAGGAATCGAAGATATAATTTTGTAAAAATCGATTCCTATCACCCGAAAATTCCCTTTCGTCTTCTCTCTTTTTCTGCCTCGTAATACACCCCTGTTATATCTCCCTTCAGGGATATTCTCCCGGTTGCGCGCGCGAGGTCGAGGACTTCGAGTTTTTTTCCTTCTATCACTATCCTCCCAAGATTTCCCTCGAGTGCTATGTACTCTTCGTCCAATGCCGAAATAGACCTAATACCGTCAATTTCTACACTTCTCTTGTCCTCAATTTTGACGGTTTGCTTTTCCTTAGTATGTGTCTGTGCTTCCATAATTAACTCCTCGATAAAAAATACTGCATACCCAATTAAGGATATGCAGTATTTTTTAGTGTTATGCGGTTGTCTCGCTGACAACCTCGTACATGCCGACTGATTCGGTTTTTTTGGTGGTTTCACGAATATCTAATACGCGGACGGTTACAGATTTTGAACCGAAGGCTACAGTAATCAAATCCCCGATTTTTACGTCATACGAGGCTTTGACTGTTCTGCCGTTCACGGAAACTCGCGATGCATCGCAGGCGTCGTTTGCCACGCTGCGGCGCTTGATAAGGCGTGAAACCTTAAGATATTTATCTAAGCGCATTAAGAATTAGGCGTTAACCTCATCCTTGAGAACCTTGGATGCGGAGAAAGCGGGCTTCTTTGAAGCCGCGATCTTGATGGTCTCGCCGGTCTTAGGGTTACGACCCTCTCTCTCGCCTACCTCCTTAACCTCAAAGGTGCCGAAGCCGATAAGCTGAACCTTATCGCCCTCTTTAAGTGCGGAAGTGATAGCAGCAAAAACTGCAGCAACTGCTACGTCTGCATCCTTCTTGGAGATCTGCGCCTCTGCAGCAACTACGTTTACGAGATCTGTCTTAGTCATAATTATAATTCCTTTCAAATTGAAGTTTCATTTTGAATTTTATCCAAAACTAAGTACATTATAACAATTTATGCCATTTTTTTCAAGTATCAGATATACTAATTTCATATGTTTGGCATAAAATGCTAATTTTTTCCTTCAATTTGCGGTTTATATAATATTTTTTTGTGCATTATGATGCTCTCGACGTATCCTATGGAGAATGAGGTAAGGTATCGCAGTAATAATATATAGGAATACCGAAAGCAACCATGAAATCGTCGTTAGCAAAATCCCTCCTCCAAGCGCCCCGCGCATGTAAAGTAGTATAAAAGGAGGTACGAACGAAATTGCGCCCATAACCAACGCACTAAAACCACTTTGTGCGTGTATACGAGTACGACCGCTGCTTGCTAGGAATATAAGAGAAATAACAAGACTGACGAAATATGATATAACGGTGCTTACGGCCGCCCCTATAATGCCGAACATCGGGTTTGGTATCATTATAGCGCTTACGATAATCTTAATTACAACGCCGCCAAGGAGTGATATAACCGTGCTGCCCACTCTCCCTTTTGCCTCAAGTGCGGTGTTCGCGATTGTAAGCAGAGGTAGCAACAATGCCGCGGGTGCTATAGTGCTAAGTGACACCGCGGCGCTCGCAGCTGCGGAGACGTTGAATATTATATCCAGCGTGTCAAAGGAGTACAGGTAGTATACGAACGATATTGGCACTGCAATCAAAGATACGATGAGCCATGATGAGTTCACAGCCTTCGTGAATTCCTCTTTGCTTCCGCGAGTATTCAGATCGACAAGGCGCGGTAAAAGTGCAACGGAAATAGGGCTTAACAGGGCTGTAACAAGGTTTAACATTGGAGTAACAAGTGTTGTGTAGTTGCCGTATATCGCCGTTGCCTCGGCTTCGCTGTAGCCTGCACTCCTTAATCCGCTCAGCACTAAGCCGAGATCGATTAGATTCGAGAGTGACATGATTGATGCAGAGACAGTTATTGGAACGGCGAGCTTTAATATCTCGCGTATTAGATTTTTGTCAAGTATGTATGATGCACTCTGCCCTGCTTTTTCACCACGGTTTTTCAAAAAAACATTGGAATACAAATAGATGGCAGAGAAAAGAGCGCCAAGTGTAATCCCAAGAACGCTGAAAGCGGATATCAGAGGTAACGACATACGGAGCTTTATACCTACGTAAGCAAACGCCAATCCGAGTGTAAGCTTGCATACAGCTTCTATAAGCTGAGAGAGGGCTATAGGCTTGAAGCTCGAGAGTCCTCCTAGAAATCCGCGAAGCACGCCACCGAGAGCAACAAAGAGAATCGTGGGTCCTACCGCTAGCATGGTATATACTGCGCCGCCACTACCGATTAAGTGCGAAATTTGCGGAGCGAAAATGATGAATACCAAAGTAAAAATTCCGCCGATTGCACCGAATATTATCAACATCCTTTTACATAATCCCTGCAGCTGTGAATTCATCGCTCCCTTTGATATCCCTGCGACAACTATCGTTATCGCCTTCGGCAGCCCCGAGCAGGCTATCACGTAGAAAAAGCCATATACTGTGTATGCGGAATTGAAGTATCCCATTCCCTCGTCGCCGAGCATATACGAGAGAGGAACTTTGAATATAACGCCGATTATTTTTACTATTAATGCGGATACTGTTAATGAAACTGCTCCGCTAAGCAGTCGGTTACGTGTATTACTCACTCTGCACTCCAAAAAAAATAAGAGACTTACTAAATGATATTAGTAAATCTCTTTTATTATGTTAGTTACCGGACTCCAAGAAGAACTCGTTTACTGCTTTTTCAAGCTCTGTGAAATCGGCGTCGCCTCTGTTGGACAGATATTCGTAAGGGTATTTCGGCTTAAAAATACGTTTGATACGGGATTTACCGCTTGCGGCATCGTAATCAACCAGCTTGGTAACCGCTCCAGCTCCAACCGCAAATATAGTTTGAACCTCTTCCATCATATATATATTATATAAGCCTTCGTGACCTTCGAGTGCAAAGCCTACGTTTTCAAGATTGCCTACTGTGTTTTTCTGACGGTACATATAATATGGCTTGTAGCCTGCAAACTTTGTATTAAGCTGCGCATATGATACGCTTTTACCAGCGTCACCGCCATCAAGCGAATAGACGTCGCCGTTTTGACGAAGCAGATCGGCGGCACGCTTAACGCAGAAGGTGTGGACAGTGATATTTGTCGGCTTAAGCGCGAGAACCTGATCCAAAGTGCGTGAAAAGCTTTTAAAATCATCTCCGGGTAAGCCGGCTATAAGATCCACGTTTATGTCACGTATTCCGCTGTTCAGTGCACGCTCATAAGCAGCGAAGAAGTCGCTTGCCGTGTGGTGCCTGCCAATGTCCTTAAGGATATCATCGTTTAAGGTTTGCGGATTAACGCTTATTCTGGTTACTCCGTATTTTTTTGCTATTGCAAGCTTTTCGTCGGTTATAGTATCGGGTCTTCCCGCTTCAAGCGTATATTCTCTGAGCGAGCCTACGTCTATAACGGAAGCGACGAACGAAAGCAGACGCTCAAGCTGCTCCTCGTTTAATGTTGTGGGAGTACCGCCGCCGATGTACACGGTGGCGATGGACATACCGCGATCGGCTATCAGCTTGATTGTGTATGATAAATCCTCGATCAGAGTTTCAATATATTCGTCAATCATTCCGAGGAGCCTCGGAGTCGTATAAGAAACAAAGCTGCAATAAGCACAGCGGCTCGGGCAGAACGGAATGGATATGTATATAGAGCAGGTGTTTTTGCCAACGCGACGTATTATTTTTCTCTCACTGCCCGCCACAGCGGTGGCCAAGGCTGCTTTTTGAGGATTTAGGAAATATTCATCGCGCAAAATAGCTTTTGTTTTAAGGATTCCGTTTCCGCGTTGAATCAGACCTACAGCAACCTTTGCGGGACGCACTCCGGTGAGAATTCCCCATGGAGGTGTATGATCGAGAAGAACCTTTCCTGCTGCGAAAACTGCGCGCCCTACCGCGACCGCGGAATGAGTGGCTATTGTTATCTCGGTTTCCTTAGAAACTGTTTCGGTAGCCTCGGAAACTTTATCGTTCAGCTTGATTGATACGTACGCCGTGACGTTCTCGTCCTCCTCAAGGACTGTTACGTACATCTCGGGGATTCCTTCGCCCGGCTTCTCGTCCTCACCGAAGGTCTGCCCGGGGAAGAAAATCAGACATAGAGTTTCTACGTAGTATCTGCTTATATTGCCTTTAATCTCAAGTATCATTTCTTACCCTTTCGCAGAACGGAAGAATGCATAACTATGGTGACAGGTCCGTCGGTCGACATATCGGTTCGCATATCTGCTCCGAAAATACCGGAGGCGCACTTTTTAGCTGTACCTGCAGATATCAAGCTCTTGAAAAGCTCGTACAGACGGTTAGCCTCCTCGGGATTTGCGGCCATAAGATAGTCAGGTCTGTTTCCGTGCGCGTAATTCGCGACTAAGGTGAAGTTGGAAACAACCATGATCTCTCCGCCAATATCGTTAACGGAAAGATTCATCCTGCCGCCCTCGTCGCAAAAGATACGGAGCTTTGAAATTTTGGCGGACAAAAGACGGGCATCCTCGGCATCATCTCCCTGCTCTACACCGAGCAGAATATAAAGGCCCTTGCCTATCTCGCCCGACTTTTCGCTGTGTGCGTATACAATAGCCGAATTTACTCTTTGTATAACTGCCGTCATATAGCCTCCGAATTAACTTAAAAGTCCTCTTGATACAGATATAATAGCGGGTATAGAGCGAATTCTCGAAACTATTGAGTCAAAGTGAGAGGTGCTCTTGCAACCGATGTGAATGTTTATAGCTACTGTGTCGTTTTTCAGCGCCTGAGTGTTTATCTGGGTTATTGACACGCGCATATCTGCAAGTGCCATGGAGATAGATGCGATAACGCCTATTCTGTCCTCTACTATAATTTGGAGCATAGCCTCGTAACTGGAGTTAGGCTCTGCCTCGCTGCGCTCCCACTCCGCTCTGACCCAACGGGAAAGGTTATCCTCGTTTTTACGGGAGAGCGATACGTTAGGACAGTCAGACTTGTGTATCGAAACGCCGAATCCACGTGTAACGAAGCCGACGATCTTGTCGCCGGGAAGTGGGTTGCAGCATTTCGCGAACTTGACCTGACAGCCCGGCTCACCGTCAATTATAATGCCACCGGCAGAGTGCCTTCTCTTGGACGCCGTTGCCAGCTTGACTGCGGAAAGCTCGTCTGTCTCGGACTGCTGAGGAGCTTCCTTTATTCCCTGCTTTTCAAGCTCGTCCTTGATACGGTTGACAAAACGAGAGAGCGAAAGACCGCCAAAGCCGAGGGTATTGTAGAAGTCATCGGCTGTGGCTATACCGACACGCTTTGCAACGGTAGCAATAACCTCATCCATTTTTTCTTCGGTGATGTTCTTGACGTAGCGCTTTACCTCGCGCTCTACTTCGGCACGGCCGAGCGCAATATTCTCGGTGCGCATTTCCTTCTTGAACCACTGCCTGATCTTGCTGCGTGCTTCACCGGTTTTAACTATTTTCAGCCAATCACGGCTTGGACCCTTAGAGGCACCAGAGGTGATAATCTCTATAATATCGCCGTTCTGCGGCACGCGGTCGATAGGCACGATAACACCATTGACGCGCGCGCCGGTCATTTTGTTTCCGACGGCTGAGTGTATGGCGTAAGCAAAGTCGATTACCGTAGCTCCGAGGGGGAGCGATATTACGTCTCCCTTAGGTGTGAAAACAAAGGTTTCGTCGTGGAATATATCTGTTTTGAAGGAATGGATAAATTCGTCAGGGTCACGGGTATTTTCATCAGATTCGAGAAGTCTGGCTATCCAGCGAAGCTTATCATCGATGTCGCTCTTGCTCTTTTCCCCAGTCTTGTATTTCCAGTGCGCTGCGATACCGTACTCCGCCTCGGCGTGCATCTGGCGCGTTCTAATCTGAACCTCGAAGGGTGTACCGCTTCTGCCGATTACGGTCGTATGAAGCGAACGGTAGAGGTTGGGCTTAGGTGTAGAAATATAATCCTTGAAGCGTCCGGGAATAGAATGGAACATCTCGTGCACAAGTCCGAGTGCGGTATAGCACTCAAGCTCGGTGTCTACGATAATTCTTACGGCGTAGAAGTCATATATCTCATCGAAGGATTTGTTCAGCGTATACATCTTGCGGTAAAGACTGTATACCGATTTTACTCTTCCCTCTATCGTAGCTTCAATTCCGTTATCTTTAAGCTTCTCGTATATAAACTCCCTAGAATACTGAAGAAAATCACGGTTCTGCCCGTATTTTTTCTCAATACCAGTTTCAACCTCCTCATACCCTATAGGGTCGAGATAGAATAAGCCGAGATTTTCAAGCTCCTGCTTGATTCGCTGAATACCGAGGCGGTGTGCAAGAGGTGCGTAGATGTACATCGTTTCGAGCGCTATTGCCCTCTGACGGTCCTCTTTTTTAGCACCGAGTGTACGCATGTTATGGAGGCGATCGCAGAGCTTGATGAATATAACTCTTATATCCTTGTTCATCGCGAGAAGCATCTTTCTGATGTTCTCAATATGAGCCTCCTCCTTGTCCGCGACTTGAACCTGAATTATTTTCGTCAGTCCGTCAACAAGCGCCGAAACGCCCGCACCGAACATCTTGGTCAGCGCCTCAAGATTAGTTCTGTCCGAACAATCCTCAACGACGTCGTGCAAAAGCGCGGCGCAAATCGAGTCGGTATCGAGTCCAAGCTCGGCAACTATGCGCGCCACCTCAACGGGGTGGGATATATACGGCTCTCCACTCTGCCTGAATTGACCGCTGTGCAGCTCGTTGGCATATAGAAAGGCGCTCTTGATTTTCTCAAGATCGTAGTTTTTTTCGTTTTTTTCTATAACCTCAAGTAAAGGTCTTAAATGTTCAAACATATAGCCACCGTTGCGGGAAATCAGCGGAGCTGCGAGCGCAGCCTCCTGAGTATACCCGACTTTTCAAGATCCTTTTTAGTGCTGGAGAAATGAAGGGCAAACTTGTATACCCCGTCCTCTATTTCATCTATGGAAACGAGGTTCATTTCTATGAAAATCATAATTATAAATTTAAGCTTAATATATCCGATGCTATGTTGTCCCGAGAGCTTGGAAACCATATCCCTGTGAGAGATGGTATCGACTCCCTGATGCAGCATGTTCTGAATAAAACGGTATACGGCAACAAAATCATCTCGGTTCGGTACGACGTCTTCATCGGGGGAAATTGGGCTTCCCGAGCGCAGCTCGTTGAATCGGGTGAGCAGTCTTTCGTATTTGTCTATCTGTGCCTTTGATGCCTTGAGGTCACGCACAACGAGCTGAACGCTTCTGCGATCCTGCCACTCATTTATATCAAGGCTGAACAGACAGTCCACCTTATCACCCACGTAAACGCCGAGCGCATCGGGTGCGCAGGAGAAGTACATAGCCGACACGGTCGTCTTACCGTCACCAAGCACAAGCCTCGAGTGCTTTCCCTCGCTTATACCCGTAAGCTCCATAAGAGTAGCACCGCGCACGATGAACAGAGGTACGGGGTTTCCGACACCGAATGGCTCGAGCTGCTGAATCGCTTCTGCAAGATAGAGGGATATATCGGAGAAGGCAACCTCTATATCCGCCTCGAGCACGTGTACCATATCCTTCGCGGAGAGGTTGTGTCTTGCGTATTCATTGATTTTTTCGCGGAAGGCGGGAAGGCTCTCTCGTGTAACCGAGAGTCCCGCAGCGAGCTCGTGTCCTCCGAATTTTACAAGCAGATCGCTGCAATGGCAGAGAGCATCAACGAGGTTTAAGCCCTTAATGCTTCTTCCTGAGCCTTTTCCAATGTCTGATGGTGAAGGCGCTCCTTCGTTACCCTCGAAGGATACAAGGATGGATGGGCGTGAGTATTTCTCGGTTATTCTTGAGGAAACTATACCGATAACTCCGTGATGCCAGGTATCGGCATCAAGAACAATGACGGGATATTTATCTATATCAAGTCCGTCAATCTTCTTGTACGCCTCCTGCATTATGGTGTTTTCCTCTGCCTGTCGCTCCTTGTTAGCATCGCAAAGCTCGGTTGCCACCTCCATAGCTTCATCATAGTTCTTTGAGAGGAAAAGGTCAACCGCTACCGTCGCGCTTCTTACTCTTCCCGCGGCGTTAATCCTCGGTGCGAGAGTGAAGCCGATGAAGCTCGAGCTGATCTTATTTTTCTTTTTTCTTGCACGCCTATGCCTCTCGGGGCGTCTTGCATCTCTGCCGAGCGCGGCGTCGATGAGAGCGAGAAGTCCGGGGCGCGTGGTATTGTCAATCATACTAAGACCGTATTTGACAATTATGCGGTTTTCTTCCTTTATGGGCATAACGTCGGCAATCGTGCCTATCGAAACGAGATCGGCATATTCCTTGATTACGTTATACGTTGCCTGTCGCATGGATAAGCCCGTGGTTCTCTGCTCGTACGCGCACAGCACCTTGAACACAACTCCGACACCCGCAAGTTCTTTGAAGGGATACTCGCAATCGGGGCGGTGCGGGTTTACTACAGCTACCGCTTCGGGTAACTCGGCATGACACTCGTGGTGATCGGTGACTACGAAGTCAACACCGATGCTCTTTGCATACAAAACCTCGTTGTTAGCGGTAACACCGGTGTCAACAGTAATTATAAGCGTTGTTCCCTGCTCTTTGATTGCGTCGATTGCTACAGAGGAAACTCCGTATCCCTCACCAGAGCGATTAGGGATATAAAAATCAACCTTTGCACCCTTGGATTTCAGGTAAAGATATAACGTGCATACCGAGGTGACGCCGTCAACGTCATAGTCGCCGTATATGGTTATTTTCTCGCCATGCTCTACCGCCTTGCGAATTCGTGCAATTGCGGGCTCCATATCCTTCATACGTAAAGGATCTATGAGGACCTCGTCCTCCATTCTTAGGAATGAGAGTGCGGTCTCCGAGGTAGCGTAACCGCGGATGATCAAAAGATGTGCGACGATCGGATCTATGCCGAGTGCGCGTGAGATACGCTCCGCATCAGTGCGTATCTCGGGAAAGGCGTCGGCCTTACAGAGCCACACCTTCTCCTTGTTTTTCTCAATTGTATTCATTATTTGACCGTTAGTCGGGATTTCTCCCGCCTTTCAATTTAATAACTGATTAAGCACAGAAGCCCTCTGCGAGGGGCGCGGTCTTGATTTCACCCGCGAACTCTAAGGCTTGTAGTTTTTCATAAGCGCTAAGGCGCACTTGATGCCGTCTATAGCGGCACTTGTAATGCCGCCTGCATATCCCGCGCCTTCTCCGCACGGGTAGAGGTTATTGTATCCTGTGGCAAGCTTACTTTCGCTATCACGTCTTATACGCAGCGGAGCGCTTGTCCTTGTTTCGGGGCCGCTCAATACAGCGCCGTGGGAAGCAAATCCCGGTATTTTTGTATCAAAATTGCAAATTGCGTTGCGAATGGAGTTTGTTACTAGCTCGGGGAGATATTTATCCGGTGCGGCAAGCTTAACGCCCTTACCGTTCATGTAGGTCGGAAAAACATCGTACGGCTCGCGGCTGCATTCTCCCTTTAGGAAATCGCCTACCGTGATGATCGGGGCACTGTAATCTCCGCCACCCGCCATGAAAGCGGCGCGCTCAATCTTCTCTTGAAATTCAATTGCACGGATAGGAGTGTGACCGTAATCGGCTTTGAAAACGCTGCAGCAAACGGCTGAGTTGGAGTTTCTTCCCGAGCGGCTGTGCTCGCTCATACCGTTTACAACTACTCCGCCCTCTTCGCTGGTAGCAGCAACCACCTCGCCACCGGGGCACATGCAGAAGGTGTATGCACCGCGATCCTCCGTGTTATATGACAGCGCATATTCGCCGGGTGGAAGCGCCGGATCGCCTGCCATATCACCGTAAAGTCCGCGGTCGATGGTTTCGCGAGCATGCTCGATACGAAGTCCCACCGAAAAGTCCTTTGCTTCGATTTCCATATCGCGATCAATCAAGGTGCGATAGGTGTTACGGGCGCTGTGACCGATTGCCATAATGACTGCCGAGCATCTTATATCACCGCGATTGGTTTTAATATGCGTAACGGTGCCGGAGGTTTCCTCAAGGTCAAGCATCTCTGTGTGATACATTACGGTTACACCGAGCTTTTCGAGATGAGAAAGCATGTTATCGACAAGAGCGGAAAGGATATCCGTTCCTACGTGCGGCTTCGCGAGATAGAGTATCTCCTCCGGCGCGCCAAAATCGACAAGGCGGTCCAAAACGTATGAGGAAATCGGATCGTTAATGCGCGTAACGAGCTTTCCGTCGGAGAACGTTCCTGCTCCACCCGCACCGAACTGAATGTTTGTCGAGGGATCAAGTATCCTGGTTCTGATAAAGTCGGCAACCGCTGCCTTGCGTTCTCTGACGTTACCACCGCGCTCAAGTATAACGACCGCAAAGCCTGCTTCTGCAAGCATAAGCGCGGAGAAAAGTCCTGCCGGACCTGCGCCTATTACGGCAACCGGTGCTTCGATACGCTTCGTGCCAAGATAAATTTCAGGCTTCGTCTTACGTACGTATGATATACCCCGCTTAAGGAGCAGCGAAGGATCTTTGACGGCTATATCCGAAGCGAGAGCTACCGAGTAGACGAATTTAATATTGCTTCTCTTTCTTGCATCAATGCTGCGACGGAACACGTACAGGTTCTCACGCCTTGCGGATATTCCCGCGGACTTGAACTTAGCGATTGCAACCGAAAACGCCTCTTCAAAAGAGGCGTGAACGGGTAGGCTTATATTACTTACAACGTATATGTAGCCGCCTTTGTTCATGGCATCATATTAATCAGCAGCCACGTTACGAAAGAAACAACTGCGCTTCCGAGAAACGTCAATATAGTGCTGAGCTTTATTCCTAAAATTTTTTTATTCAAGGTACACCTCTCAAAATGGGGATTAAGAATTACCACTGGTTCTGATAATGTTATCCGTGAGGAAGGCGTTAAGCTCCTCTACCGTAAGGTCGCGCTTCAGGTCGCAGTCATGAGCAACGGATATTTGCCCGGTTTCCTCGGAAACTATAATTATAATCGCATCACTGGTTTCTGACATGCCTATTGCGGCACGGTGCCTTGTACCGAGGTCGGGATCGATATCGGCGCGCCGGGATAGCGGAAGGAAGCAGCCCGCGGCAGCAATCCGCGCGTCCATTATGACGATTGCTCCGTCATGCAGAGGGGCTTTGTTGACGAAAAGATTACGTATAAGGAGCGCCCTTACGTCTGCGTTGATTGCAATCCCGGTGCTGGCGACGTCGGAGAGCCTGGTTGTACGCTCAATTACGATAAGCGCACCGGTGGATTCAGCCGACATTTCCTTAACAGCGGCGCAGATGTTTTCTATAACGCTGTAATACAGTTCTTTTTTCTTCTTGCGGTCACCGAAGGACATCAAACCGCCGAGAGATCCGCTACCGATTTTCTCAAGTGCCTCGCGTATTTCGGGCTGGAAAACAACGATTATAACTATTGCTCCGCTTGCCACCAATGCGCTTAGCATGCTCTCTAAGACTCTGAACTCGAGGATAACCGAAACACTGTAAAACACAAAGCATATCAGAACACCGAGTATAAGTGCAAATGCTTTTCTGCCCTTAAGAAAACGGAAAGCGCAGAAGAACATGAGAGTAACGATTAATATTTCTATAGCATCTAAGAAATGAAAATTCTTGATTACATCGGCAGCTCTATCAAAGAAATTGGTAAAATCAAACGCCGGGACGTTAAGTAGCATATCCATAAAAACTCCTAAAATACGTGTCAGCCAACCTGGCAAATAAGCCTACGAAATATAGTATAGCATATAAAAATATAAAAATCAATATGCGCGCCCTTAAAAATATTTAATTTACATTTTGTGGCAAAGTGCAATCCGGGTATTGACAATTATGGTTACAGGTGTTATAATTGTACCAAATGATACACTTTGGAGAGAAACGATGGATTTCAGAACCTTGTTAATGGATTCCTTTTTCTTCCGTGGGTTATCTCCCGAGGAGTTCGATGCAGCGTTTGACAGCATAAAGTGCGACGTACGTAGCTATGATAAGGGGGATATAGTTTGTTCGCCAGACAGCTTTCTCCGAATGATAGGCTTTGTGGCATCGGGAGAATGTGAGGTTCTTCGTCACGGAGGCGGTGAGAACTCAGCGCGGATTAACGTGATCAGCTGCGGAGGCATGTTTGGAGTGCTCGGTGCGCTATCGGATGATTCGGAGTTCCCAACGACTATTAAAGCAAGAAAGGCTACTACTATTCTCTACGTTTCACGGGAATGCCTTGATGGGCTTATAGAGAAGTATCCTCGTATTGCCCGCAATATAATTGACTTTCTGACCTCAAGAATACGTTTTCTTAACGAAAGAATCGACACCTTCTCAGCTGTATCGGTTGAGCAAAAGCTTGCATCGTATCTTCTATCCCGATACCGTAAGACTGGCATGCTCGAGTTCGACTTCAACAAGCTGCGCGTATCGCGGGAAATCGGTGTCGGACGAGCATCTTTATACCGTGCATTAACAGGCTTCCAAGAGCTTGAATTGCTCGCTTTTGACAACAAAACATTGCAAATAATTAATATTGACGAAATAGAAAGGGTTTCAAAATGAAAAAACTACTCGCAACTCTACTTATGCTTTGCACGCTCACGTTCACCCTCGCCTCCTGTACCGTGCACGATGATACGACGGTGCGTATAGGCGTACTCAACGGTCCTACCGGTATGGGTATGGCAAAGCTGATGAACGATACTGCAGACGATGAATCGTCGCAGTATGACTTTACAAGCTTTTCCGCTCCCGCAGATGCTATTCCTTTACTTAATAAGGGCGAGCTTGATATGCTCTGCTTGCCTACCAACGTTGCAGCATTGCAGGCATCGAAGCTCAGTTCTACCATTATCGCAATAAACTGTCTTGGATCGCTGTATCTTATGACCGACGAAAATACAACCATCGAGAATCTCTCTGACCTTGATGGAAAGACCGTTTATGCAAGCGTACCGGATTCCACCACCGGTCCTATTCTTAATTACCTCTTCGATGAGGCCGGTATTAACGTTAGTATAGAGTTCGAGGCAAATCACGATGCTCTTGTAGCAAGAATAGCAAAGGACGAGGTGTCTATCGCTGTATTACCCGAGCCTAAAGCTTCGGCAGCGGCTACACAAAATGATAAGTATTCTATCGACCTTAATCTCAGTGCCGAATGGAGCAAGCTCTCTGATCAGCCGCTGACCATGGGCTGTATCGTTGTTCGCAACGAATTTCTTGCCGAGCATAAGTCGGTTGTAGACGAGTTTTTGGCCAAATACAAAAGCTCTATAGAATATATCAACACGCCTGCCAACAAGGAGAGCGCCGCTGCCATGATTACCGAGGCGGGCATCATTCCCAAGCTTCCCATGGCAAAAAAAGCACTCGCTAACCTCTACGGCTCTATCGTTTACGTGGACGGCGAGGATATGAAGGAGGCGCTCAACGCCTTCTACACCGCTATCGGTCAGGCCCTTCCCGACGAGGGCGTATATTATGTCAAGTAAAGCCAAACGCATATTATTCCAAGCTATTGCTGTAGTGTTTTGGCTTTTGGTGTGGGAGATAGCGGCGCTGATCGTTGACGTTCGCTTTATCTTCCCCACGGTTGGTGACATTGTTGTGAGCTTGGTTTCTGGTGCGGCGAGTGGAGAGTTCTGGCTCTCGGTTTCGCTTTCGCTCTTACGAATAATACTCGGTTTTATGATTGGCGTTGCTCTTGGCGTCGTATTTGCAGCTTTCAGCCTGGTTAAGCCCGTATATTACCTTATACAACCGCTGATTACCGTAATACGCTGTACACCTGTTGCATCATTTATAATGATAATGTGGCTCTTGGTGAGCAACCCCTATATACCTACCGTTATAGCCGTACTTATGGTATTCCCCGTAATATGGCAAAGCGCCTACGATTCTATTGCGAATCCCGACAAGGATTTGCGTGAGGTTGCCGACATATTTGAATTTAGCAAGGCGAAGCGCTTTATCTACCTTACGGCACCTACTATGATTAAGGCAACACTGCCTACCGTCATAACGGCGTCCGGTCTTGCGTGGAAGGCGGGTATCGCGGCTGAAATTATCACCTACACAAAGCATTCTATCGGTATAGAGATAGCAGAAGCGAAGAATTTTCTTGAGGGCGCAGATATGTTCGCGTGGACTGCAGTCGTTCTTCTTCTCAGCCTTGTGGTCGAAAACGTGATTAAATACTTTTCTGCAAAGGCGGCGAAAATATGGGAATAACGATTAAAAATCTGGCTAAAGCCTTCGGCGATACGCCAATTATCGATAGCCTCAATCTCACTCTGCCCGATCGCGGTCTATATAGAATAGGCGGACCAAGCGGTGTTGGTAAGACTACTCTTTTAAGAATTATCGCGGGTCTCGATAGTGAATACAGCGGTGAGGTGAGCGGAGTGGAAGCTGTTTCCTTTGCTTTCCAGGAATACCGACTTTTTCCTTGGCTCGGCGCGCTTGATAACATATTGATAGCCGCTTTCGAAGAGGCGTCCTTGGAAAATCGGGAGAAGTCGAAAAGTATGCTGATGCGCTTGGGCTTCACGGAAGATGAGATGAATCTGCGTCCTTCACAGCTTTCGGGAGGTATGAAGCAAAGAGTTTCACTTGCAAGAGCATTTTTGCGACCCGCTCCCATTCTTTTGCTCGACGAGCCGACTAAGGAGCTGGATCCCAATCTGGTAGATGCGGTGAGCGAGCTGATATTTGAGGCGTCGGCAGAAAGGCTTGTAATAGTAGTAACGCATGACACCTATTTTGATAACCTCAATTTTTCCGGAGAGGTTATTCTCGGTTAATACAATAAGTCACAAGAGCGGTCTTTTACGAGGTCGCTCTTTTTTTACTGCTCATGTGCGAGTGCGCGCATTATTTTTCAACACTTACTTGTAAATGCGAGTAAAACATGCTATAATGTTAACGTTAAATACTGAAATCGAGGTGCGATATGGCTCTTGATGTGGCACAAAGAATACGCGAATGCTATAATTATCTATCTAAAGGACAGAAGCGTCTCGCTTCGCTCATTTTGCGCGACTGTAATAGGGTTGTTGACCTGACGGCAGCGAGGCTTGGAAATTTAGCTAACCTTTCCGAGTCTACCGTCGTACGCTTTGCGAGTGTTCTTGGATATAACGGATATTCGGAGTTTCAGACGGCAGTTCAGCAGATGGCGAAAACCAGGCTCACACCGACGCAAAGAATCGAAATTACAAAAAAGCGTATCGGGCATAGGGATATTATCGAGAACGTCATGCAGTCGGATATAGACAAGCTTAAATATACGTTTGAGCATCTTAGTCGCGATGACTTTTACAGCTCGGTCGACGCTATACTTGCTGCAAAAAATATCTATATAATCGGCGCAAGAAGCACTCAGCCGATAGCCCATCTGCTTTCATATAACCTTTCCCTGATATTTGATAACGTAAAGCTCGTACAGGTCTCCTCCACCGCGGAGGTGTTCGAGCAGATGTTTAATATAAGTAACGAGGACGTTGTAATCGCCTTTTCATTCCCAAGATATTCATCGAAGGTTGTTAACGCTGTAAAATTTGCTGCGTCGAAGTCTGCTAAGGTTATAGTTGTGACCGATTCTTACGCTTCCCCGCTTGTCGAGCATGCCACGTATTCTCTCATTGCCGAGACGGATATGGCATCGTTTATGGATTCGGTTGTAGCGCCGATAAGCATTATTAATGCCATTGTCATAGAAATTACACATAGAAGAGAGAGCGTCATTCTCTCCCGTTTTGAAAAACTTGAGCAGCTTTGGGATGAATACGACGTCTACACTCAAAAGTAGGAAGCGAATGGAGTACACAAAAAAGAAAATTGCCGTCATTGGCGGTGGCGCAGCGGGCATGATGGCTGCGGGAGCGGCTATTTCCAAAGGAGCCGAGGTCACGATATTCGAGCATATGCCCTTCCTTGGTAAAAAGCTGGCAATCACCGGTAAAGGACGATGCAACGTGACGAACGAATGCTCGGTTGAGGACTTTGTTACGAACGTTCCCCGTAACCCGAGATTTTTGTATAGTGCCCTGCAGGCCTTCTCCCCTCTGGATACGATGAATCTTTTCAGGGAGCTGGGGGTCGAGCTGAAAACGGAGCGCGGTCAGCGCGTCTACCCCGCTGATGATAAGGCGAAAACCATCGTTGACGCCATGAGAAGATATTCTTCCGGTGCTAAGATAGTCAAAGAAAAGGTGCGTAGCATTCGCACGGACGGCAATTCGGTATTTACCGTTAACGGCGGCGCTGATACGTTTGATGCCGTTATAATTGCAACGGGAGGAAAATCCTATCCCCTCACCGGCTCAGATGGCTCGGGATACCGCCTGGCTATGAGGCTTGGGCATACCGTAACCGAGCTTATACCGTCACTTATACCGCTCACCTCCTCATCTCTGTTGTGTGCCGAGATGCAGGGGCTGTCACTAAAAAACGTTGCAATAAAGATAATAAACGGCAATAATAAGACGGTGTATACAGATTTTGGTGAGATGATGTTCGCGCATTTCGGTGTAACCGGTCCAATTATTCTCTCGGCTTCGGCACATCTTCGCAATGAGGACTTCACCGATCTCACACTTTGCATAGACCTCAAGCCGGCACTCGATGAAAAAACGCTTGATGCAAGGCTTTTGTCGGATTTTGCCGCTAACTCAAATAAAGATTTTATAAACTCGTTAAGCAAGCTTTTACCGCTTAAAATGATAGAGCCGTTTGTCGAGCTCACAGGTATTCCACCAAGAAAAAAGGTTAACGTGATAACCAAGGAGGAGCGCGCGAAAATAGTCAGTACACTTAAGTGCTTTACCCTCCCGATCACGGGACTGCGGCCGATCGAGGAGGCTATTATCACCTCGGGCGGCGTATCGACGAAGGAGATACGTCCCGGCACTATGGAATCCAAGCTTGTTCCCGCACTTTATTTCGCAGGAGAGATAATCGACGTCGATGCATACACCGGTGGATTTAATTTGCAGATTGCCTTCTCAACCGGATATTTGGCAGGAAAAAGTGCAGCAGAAATGTACTAATCGCTTTATAGGAGATTGAAAAATGATCAGAATTGCTATTGACGGTCCCGGCGGCGCCGGTAAATCAAGCCTTGCTAAGGCTGTTGCGCACGCTCTCGGCATCATATACGTAGATACGGGAGCACTTTATCGAACCATCGGACTTTATATGCTTAAATGTGGCGTCGATCCCAAGAATGCAGACGGTGTATCGGCGCGGCTGGCGGAGGTTAACCTCAGCCTTCGCTTTGAGGACGGGCAGCAGTGCATATATCTTAACGGTGAGGACGTTGGAGATACTATCAGAACTCCCGAGGTATCTATGGCTGCATCGGACGTAAGCGCAATCCCTGCGGTGAGGGATTTTCTTCTTAACACTCAGAGGAGCATTGCAAAGGAAAACAGTGTCATTATGGACGGCCGCGATATCGGTACCGTTATCATTCCCGATGCAGAGGTTAAGATTTTCCTCACGGCAAAGCCGAAGGCGCGCGCTAAGAGAAGATATGAGGAGCTTATTGCAAAAGGTCGCGAGGTCACATATGAGCAGGTTTATAAGGAGATGGCGGAAAGAGATAAGAATGATTCTACCCGTACTATTGCTCCTTGTGTTCCTGCAAAGGACGCGATAAAGCTTGACAATTCAAGGCTAACTCCTGAAAAAACGCTCGAAAAGGTCCTCGCCATCGTGAAGAAGGCTGAGGTAAGACGCGGAAGAAACGGTCTTTATATGTTCTTACATTCTCTTCTCGCTCCTGCTCTCAGGTTCTTCTTTAAGGTTAAGATTACCGGTGCTGAGAATATCCCCGAAAACGGTGGCTTTCTTCTCTGCTCTAACCATATAGCGAAGCGTGACGTGGTTCTTATCGGTGCCTGTTGCCCTCGAGCTATCAAATTTATAGCTAAAAAAGAACTGATTGCCATTCCCTTGCTTGGAACCTTCTTCAAGGCGATGGGTGCCATTGCTGTTGATAGAGGCGGCAACGATATAGGCGCTATCAGAAAATCCATAGAGCTTATCGGGAAGGATGCGATAGTTGCGATTTTCCCTCAGGGGCATAGATATCCCGGAGTAAATCCTGCAGACACTCCCTTGAAGAATGGTGCGGGTCTTATAGCGTACAGGTCGAAGGCATCCGTGCTTCCCGTTTGTATCCGTACGGAGGGTGTTCGGTATAAGCTCTTCCGCCAGGTTGAGGTGATATTCGGTGAGCCTATCCCCTATGATGAGCTTGGGTTTGTAAACGGTGGCAATGAAGAATATACCGAAGTAACCGATCGTATTTTCAAGAAGGTTCTGGATCTTGGCGGTTATTCCAAAGCATCCTCCGGGGCAGACGGAGAGTGAAATGAGCTTAACCGTTTCTAAGTATGCCGGCTTTTGCCCGGGCGTAAGAAAAGCTGATAAGCTAGTTCACGAAACTATAGGCAAGGCTGAAACCGGAGAACGTGTGTATACACTTGGCAGTCTGATACACAATCGTATCTACAACGAACAGCTCAGGGATAAGGGCGTGCTATCCATAAGCATCTCGGACGTTGAGAAAATTTATGATGAAAATCCCGGTTTACCAATGACGGTAGTTATACGTACCCATGGGATAACGAGAACGGACACGGAGTTTCTCACGTCATTTGAGGGCAAGCATGACAATTTCACTGTTGTTGATGCTACGTGCGAGTACGTCAAAAAACTTCACCGTCTTGCCGAGGAGAATACGTCTGACAAAACGTTTTTTCTCCTTTATTCGGATCCCAATCATCCAGAAGCTGTCGGAATAATGAGCTACGCAAAGGGGGATAAGCTTGCATTTTCATCTATTGATGAGCTGAAAAATCTTGATATGATGGGGAAAACGCCCATTTTATGCTCTCAAACAACTCAAAATTTAGCGGAATTTGAAAAAATAAAAATTTTTTTAGAAAAGCTATATACAAACGCAATTTTTTTTGATACAATATGTAGTGTGACCGAAAATCGACAAAAAGAAGCCATAGGCTTAGCAGTAAAGGTTGACCGCATGATTGTTATCGGCGGAAAGGATAGCTCTAACACTCACAAGCTTTATGATCTCTGTCGGGGTGCATGCCCTGATACATGCTGGATAGAGTCGTCTGAGGACCTGGTTGGCGATTTGTCGCACGGAAACACACGAATAGGTATTACCGCAGGCGCTTCCACGCCTGACGGCATAATTATGGAGGTTTGTAAAACAATGGAAAACTTTAACGAGATGCTGGAAGGCTCGCTCAAATCTTTACATACAGGAGAAACAGTAGTCGGTACCGTATTTACTATCGGTAAAGATGAGATCAAGCTCGACCTTGGCGCCAAGTTCACCGGCATTCTTACTAAAGATCAGATAACGAATGATCCGACCGCTAAGCTCTCTGAGATGTTTAAGGTTGGAGACGAGATAGAGGTATTCGTAATCAGAGTAGAGGACGGCAAGGGTATTGCTACCGTTTCCAAGACTCGCGTTGACAGAGATAACAGCTGGGTAGTTCTCAAGGAGGCGTTTGATAACGCTGCTATTCTTGAGGGTAAGGTTGTTTCTGTAATTAAGGGCGGCGTGCTCGTTGCCGTTGAGGGCAACACCGTATTCGTTCCTGCTTCTCAGTCCGGTATTGCTAAGGGCGGCGATCTCTCCGTTCTTGTCGGTACTGTACAGAGAATTAAGCTTCTCGAGTTCGATACTGCTCGCAAGAAGGCTCTTGGCTCTATCAAGGTTGTTCTCAACGAGGAGAAAAAGACTAAGGAGGATGCAATCTGGCAGACTCTTGAGGTTGGTGCAGCATACACCGGCGTAGTTAAGAATCTTACTCCCTACGGCGCGTTTGTTGATATCGGCGGCGTTGACGGCATGGTACACAACACCGAGCTTTCCTGGAAGAGAATCAAGCACCCCTCTCAGGTTGTAAGC
Source organism: uncultured Ruminococcus sp. (assembly GCA_964482885.1). Classification (GTDB taxonomy): domain Bacteria; phylum Bacillota; class Clostridia; order Oscillospirales; family CAG-272; genus UBA1740. The sequence goes on from CAYZZJ010000007.1 coordinate 33,612, forward strand.
GTTGGTCAGGAGATCAAGGTTTACATCAAGGAGCTTGACGAGGAGAAACGACGCATTTCTCTCGGCTACAAGACCGAGGATATGGATTCTTGGGTTAAGTTCACCAATCAGTATAAGGTTGGCGACATCGTTTCTGCTAAGATCGTTTCCATTATGCCATTCGGTGCGTTTGCAGAGGTATTCGAGGACGTTGATGGTCTTATCCACATTTCGAGGATCTCTACTGAGAGAATCAACTCTCCCGCAGATGTTCTTTCCGTTGGTCAGGTAGTTGACGTTAAGATTACCGAGATCGATAACGAGAACAGAAAGCTCGCGCTTTCTATCCGTGCTATTATGGAGGCTGCCGAGAAGGCTGCTCGCGAGGAGGCTATCGCTGCTGAGAAGGCTGCCGAGGCCGCTGAAGCTGCCGCAGAGGCGGAAAGACTTGCGCAGGAGAGAGCTGATATGGCTCCCTACATTGTAGGTTCTATCTAATAAATATTTTTACCGCAAATAAAGAGCAAGAGCTTGGGACACTTCCCTGCTCTTGCTCTTTGTTTTATCATTCTATCAGTCCTTTGCCGCGTTTATATTCAAGAAACTCCTCGTACGTTCCGGTTCTGTCTATAAAGCCGTCCGGGGTGATCTCGATAATACGGTTGGCAACCGTGTTTATTATCTCGTAATCGTGCGAGGAAAACAGTATGTTGCCTCGGAATGATTTCATACCGTTGTTAACTGCGGTGATGGATTCGAGGTCTAGGTGGTCGGTCGGCTGATCTATTATCAGCATATTTGATCCGAACATCATCATGCGCGAGAACATACATCGTACCTTCTCGCCTCCGGAGAGAACATTAACGGGCTTGAATACCGATTCGTTTGAGAACAGCATTTTGCCAAGAAAGCCTCTGAGATACGTCTCGGTCTGATCCTTTGAATACTGGCGCATCCAATCCAGAATGGATTCGGTATGCCCGTCGAAATAATCGGTGTTGTCGTGGGGGAAATAAGACGTAGTAATCGAAATTCCGAACTTGAAATCACCTCTATCCGCCGTATCCTCTCCCATCAGAATCTTAAATAACGAGGTTATCGCAAGCTCGTTGCCTATAAAAGCAATCTTATCATCCTTAAAAACGTGGAAGCTGAGATCCTTGAATAAGGCGTTTCCGCCGACGGATTTGCTGAGTCCTTCTACGTGTAGAATCTCCTTGCCCGGCTCTCTGTCCATCTCAAAGCCGATATAAGGATATCTGCGGCTTGATGCGGGAAGCTCCTCTACCGTCAGCTTATCA
>CAYZZJ010000008.1:0-32040 GCA_964482885.1 uncultured Ruminococcus sp.
TGCGGGAAATGACGGAGGAGCCGGGGGGATTGGAAACTGATGCGGGAAATGACGGGGGAGCCGGGGAGATTGGAAACTGATGCGGGAAATGACGGGGGAGCCGGGGCGGAGCTGTCAGCGAAGCTGACTGAGGGATTGTGCTCGTGTAAAAGAACGATAAAACAATCCCTCCGTCACGACAAGCCGTGCCACCTCCCTTTACACAAGGGAGGCGAAAGATAGTTGCCATATCTGTGGTAGCAGGGCAATTGCCGCAAGTGGCGGATTGTTCGACGAGCCTATAGGCTCTGCGTGTGGAATGCCCCAAGGGGGCTTGTGCAAGCCACCGGCACGGCTGGTGGTCATGACTTTCCTATGAGCCTGTATCCTGTATTTTTTTGATGCTTTCGCTTGAAAAAATCTTTTGATTATGCTATAATATAAGCGTTGATAAGTCAACAAATAAAACACGGATAAGAGTGAACATCAGCGCGACATATCGCCCTGAGCACGTCTCTTGATCTTTGAATGGGAGGTGTCGAAGTGGCGAGCATGGCAGATATAGAGGCTGTAAAATCGCGTATTGAGGAGTATTACAGGAGCGGTGAGACTCTGACTATAAACGTTTCTATCAAGCGTCCGCGTGTTGAGCTTAACGCTGTGAAGGTTTACGTGAGAGGCGTATATCCTCATATTTTCAGGATAGAAACCGAAAATAAAGAAAACTATTCTTTACAATATATCGATATTCTTACGGGGAAAATCGAAATTATTGAGTAACAACTTTGCATGGTTTGCGTTTTGTCGGGAGCTTTGTTCTCCCTGCATCGCGCTAAAAATACGCCGAGGTGAAAATTCTACCTCGGCGTATTTTTATTTGTTCTTCTATCCGCCAGATACCCGGCACGCACCCGCGTGATAAATTTTTGCACCCTCTCGGACTGATAATCGCGGTAGCTCCAGGGCAGCTTCTGCCAGGCGCCGCGCGCCCAGAAGAGCGTAAGCTCGGTATATATCCCGTCGGATAGCGGAATACGGAAGCCTGCCTCCTTGGTTGTCGCGAGCATCAGCCTTCCGTGATTAATAAAACCGGGGTCGAGATTTATAAGCCTGTTACCGTCGCGCGAGAGCTGCCTTTCCATTTCATTGGTGGATTTTTTTATTTCCGCCTGCCTGTCAGGCTCAACGGTGTCGCGAAAGCTGAGAATCACTCTCATGCCCTCGCCGCCTATCTCCTCGTCATAATAGCTTGAGAATTCCTTTGAAAAGGAGAAGCGCTCGGACTCGTCCTCAATAGGGCCGAACGCATCGGTAAGCATTTTTATTGCTTTGTCGTATATCTCGGGATCGTTATATATCACGCCCACAATAAGCTTCTCACGCTCGAACTCGTGTACCTCACCCATCAGTCGAATAACCCCGCCGACAGATATCTCTCACCCGTGTCGGGTAAGAGAGCCACTATCGTCCTTCCTTTATTTTCGGGCTTCGCCGCCTCGGCTATCGCAACGCAGAGCGCCGCACCCGAGGAAATACCCGCGAGAACGCCCTCAAGCCTTGCAAGAAGCCCTGCCGCGTTTATAGCCTCGTCGAGCGTAACCGTCTTAACCTCATCGACCAGGTCAAGCCTCAATACCTCGGGTATAAATCCCGCACCGATGCCCTGTATGCCGTGAGCGCCCTTACGTCCCTCGGTGATAAACGGTGAATCCGACGGCTCGGCTCCGATGATTTTAACCGACGGCTTTTCGCCCTTCAGATATTCTGCAACACCGCTTATGGTGCCACCCGTGCCAATTCCTGCGACGAAAATATCAACCTCGCCATCAGTGTCACTGTATATTTCGGGACCCGTCGTGAGCTTATGCGCCTCGGGGTTAGCGGGGTTTGTGAACTGACCTGCGATTATCGAGTGGGGTGTGCTTGCATTAAGCTCCTCCGCTACGCGGATAGCGCCCGGCATACCCTCGGCGGCATCGGTCTCTATAAGCTCGGCGCCGTACGCGCGAATGAGCTTCTTGCGCTCCTCGGACATATTAGCCGGCATCACGATTATCGCGCGGTATCCCTTCGCGGCTGCTATTGCCGCTATGCCTATACCCGTGTTACCCGAGGTAGGCTCTATAATAACCGAATCGGCAGTGATCATACCGCGCTCCTCGGCGTCCTCTATAATGTGCTTCGCCACCCTGTCCTTGGCACTTCCCGCAGGGTTTCTCGATTCGAGCTTAACTATAAGCTTTGCACCGAGGCCGTAGCGCCGCTCTATTCTCTCGAGCCTCAGAAGCGGAGTGTTCCCGACAAGCTCATCTACACGTTTATAAACCTTCATATAAATCTCCATTCTGTCGCCGGTGGCGACCGCACAAATCACTAATTAATTTTCGGTATCGCTGTGCGACGATTTGGGTTAGTCGCCCAAATCGCGAAAATTATGGGCGTGAACGCTTAAAGCACGGGGTCGATATTGGTCATTTCACGCTAGCACCTCGCTTATTTTTTGTAAAACTATCATATACCAATTATATACCACAAGGCGGTGAAAATCAAGCGTTAAATTCCATGTCGAAATATCTCCCTCCTACATATAATGAAAGTGGGGCTGACGCCCCAAGAAAACGACAATGTATCAAGGAAAAAAACGGAATATGGAAAGAAATCAGAACGGCTATCCCGTGACGGGTAGCACGCGCGGCGGCTGTACCGATGAGCGCACCTCCTGCCTTGACGGTATGCCTCTCGCTTACGCCTACGTGCCTATTCAGACCTGGCGTATGACGTACGACCCCGAAAAGGCACTTATGCGCGGCACGATGTTCGAGGAGCTTGACAAGCCGATGGAGGTGTACGGGAATGAGTGGTAACCACAGGCGCGAGATGATGAAAAGGGTTCAGCAGCTCGCCTTTATGAAGACCGAAACCGAGCTTTTTCTCGACACGCATCCCGACTGCCGCCAGGCATTAGACTACTATCACCGCATACTCGGCGAGCTTGAGGCGGCGAGAATGGAGTACGTCGCAGCTCACGGTCCCATCACCGCCGACGAATCCTCCACCGAGCGCTGGAATTGGGTTGAATCCCCCTGGCCTTGGCACATGGATACGGTAAAAACCGAGGAAAGGAGAAACGGCTAGTATGTGGGTATACGAGAAAAAGCTGCAATATCCCGTTAAGATAGCGAAGCCCAGCGCTCGTCTTGCGGGCATTATAATCGAAGCTCTCGGAGGTCCTGACGGCGAGGTAGGTGCGGCTATGAGATATCTCAGCCAGCGCTACACCATGCCCTCGGGTAAGGTTATAGGCACTCTGACTGATATTGGAAGCGAGGAGCTTGGGCACATGGAAATAGTTTCCTCTCTCCTTTATCAGCTCACACGCGGACTCTCTCCCGAGGAGATAAAGGCGGCAGGTCTTGATAAATACTTCGTCAACCACGGCGACGGCATTTTCCCCGCTGCGGCATCTGGAGAGCCTTACACCGCTATGGCGTTTAATTCCAAGGGCGATCCGATAGCAGACCTTAACGAGGACCTCGCAGCAGAGCAGAAGGCGCGCGTTACCTACGACAATATCCTTCGCCTGTCCGACGATCCCGACGTTAACGACGTTATAAAATTCCTCCGTCAGCGCGAGATAGTGCATTATCAGCGCTTCGGTGAGGCTCTGCGTTCCTTAACTGAGTAGGAAACGCGGTGAAATCTGCCTGTGGCAGAATAAATCCGACGTGTCGGATTAAATCCACTAAAGTGGATGAAATCGCTAAAACGATGAAATCTTCGCTCCGCGAAGGTTAATAACCCGACCTCATCGGACTTCATCACAGAGTGACTTCATCCACCATCGGTAGACTTCATCTGCCACGGGCAGATTTCATTTTTAGGGGCGGCATCGAGAAATCGAGCCGCCTTTTGTCTTTCTCAACAAAGAGGAGAGAACCTCTTGGAAAAACAGTTGATTTTTGACAAAAGCTACACTTGGGGTTGATTTTAGCGCGCGCATGTGCTAAAATACTTTAATGTAAGCACAATATAGGGTATTCCGTAGGACTTTATTCAAGTTCAAAAGGGAGTACCCGGGAGGCAAGCATGTATAAGATTATCACAAAAAAGGTGCTGAACCCCACCGTCACTATGATGGAGATAGAAGCGCCGTTCGTAGCAAGAAAGGCAGAGCCGGGTCAGTTCATTATTCTGCGCGTTGACGAGGAGGGCGAGCGTATTCCCCTTACCGTGGCGGGATATGACAGAGAGCGTGGCGCCGTTAAAATAATATTCCAGATCGTCGGTGCAACCACGATGAAGCTCGGCGAGAAGAACGAGGGAGATTACATATCCGACTTTGCAGGACCTCTTGGTCTGCCTACTCACCTCGAGGGACTTAACGAGGTTTGTATCGTGGGCGGAGGCGTAGGCTGCGCGATAGCACTCCCCATAGCAGAGAAGCTTCACGAGATGGGCTGCAAGGTTACCTCGGTTATCGGCTTCAGAAATAAGGATCTCGTTATACTTGAGGACGAGTTCAGGGCGGCATCGGACGAGCTTTACGTTATGACCGACGACGGCTCGTATGCAAACGCGGGCAACGTCTGCGTGCCCCTTACAGGCATGTTCGCAATGGGTCGCAAATTCGATAAGATCATCACCATCGGGCCTCTCGTTATGATGAAGTTCGTTGTTGCAGCGGCACGTCCTACGGGTATCCCCTGCGACGTATCTATGAACCCCATTATGATAGACGGCACGGGAATGTGCGGCGGCTGCCGCCTTACCCTCAACGTTGACGGAAAGCGCGTAACAAAGTTCGCTTGTGTTGACGGCCCTGATTTTAACGGATATGAGGTTGACTTTGACGAGGCTATGTCGCGCGGAAATATGTACCGCGACTTCGAGCGCCACGCATACGAGGAAACCTGCAACCTCTTTAAGAAGGGAGAATAACGATGGCTGCAAATATGTCACCCAAAAAGAATCTGATGCCTACGCTTGATCCCGTGGAGCGCGCAAGATGCTTCGATGAGGTTGCGATAGGCTATACCGCAGAAACGGCTGTCGACGAGGCACTCCGTTGCCTCGGCTGTAAGCATATGCCCTGCGTTGGCGCATGCCCCGTAAATATCCGTATCCCCGAGTTCATCGCAAAGGTGCGCGAGGGCGACTTTGAGGGCGCGTACGAGATTATCTCCGAGTCCTCGACACTCCCCGCAGTTTGCGGCAGAGTATGCCCCCAGGAAACTCAGTGCGAGTCCAAGTGCGTAAGAGGAATCAAGGGCGAGCCGGTAGGTATCGGCCGTCTTGAGCGCTTCGTTGCCGACTGGCATAACGCACATAGCGATACACCCCCGAAGACCCTTCCCAAGAACGGCCATAAGGTTGCCGTTGTCGGCTCCGGTCCCTCGGGTCTGACCTGTGCGGGCGACCTTGCGAAGCTCGGCTACGAGGTTACCGTCTTTGAGGCTCTGCATACCGCAGGCGGCGTGCTTGTGTACGGTATACCCGAGTTCCGTTTGCCTAAGTCCATAGTTAAGAAGGAGGTTGATAACCTCACCGCTATGGGCGTTACCGTTATGACGAATATGATCATCGGCAAGACGCTTACGGTTGACGAGCTGTTCGGTATGGGCTTCGAGGCTGTATTCATCGGCTCGGGCGCAGGTCTGCCTAACTTCATGGGCATACCCGGCGAGAGCTATAAGGGCGTCTATTCCGCAAACGAGTTCCTTACCAGATCCAATCTTATGAAGTCCTACCGCGACGACTCCGATACGCCCATTATGAAGGGCGGCAGGGTTGCCGTCGTAGGCGGTGGAAACGTGGCTATGGACGCCGCTCGTACCGCGCTTCGTCTTGGCGCCGAGAAGGTTTACGTAGTTTACAGACGCTCCATGGCAGAGCTTCCCGCGCGTCGCGAGGAGGTCGAGCATGCCGAGGAGGAGGGAATAGAGTTCCTTCTTCTCAATAATCCTGTTGAGATTCTTGGCTACGAGAACCCCGAGGATCGCCGCGATCCGAGAAATGGCTTTGTGACCGGTATGAGATGTGTTAAGATGGAGCTTGGTGAGCCGGACGAGCGCGGCAGACGTCGACCCGTTGAAATTCCCGGCAGCGAATACGTCCTCGACGTAGATGCGGTTATTATGTCTATCGGCACCTCGCCTAACCCCCTTATCAAGTCCACCACCGAGGGCCTTGAGGTAAACTCCCGCGGCGGTATCATAGTCACCGAGGGTGGCGCAACCACCAAGGACGGTGTCTACGCCGGCGGCGATGCCGTAACAGGTGCTGCGACCGTTATATCGGCGATGGGTGCGGGAAAGGTGGCTGCCGCGTCAATTCACGAATATCTTTCCGGTCGGTAAATTTTGCGCATATCGCATGATCGTCACCGCTCGCAGTAGGTTTCTACAGCTTCGGGTTCCGATCCTACAATCTGCATCAAAATTTCCTCGCCCGTAGGGTGGCGCTTTAATCATATCGCGCTTAAATTAAAAATTCTAATGAAAGAAAGCGAGCCTTGCGGCTCGCTTTTTCTAACCTTTATTTACAAATTATCGAATATTCCCGTCTTTTTCACAGTCTCCGCGAGAATTGCGCCGAGTATTGTAGCGCATACTATCTCGCCGATTCCGACCGTCAGTGCGAAGAACGGATACGTGCCCTCAGCGCCGTAGGCGTATATAAGCACGAAGGGGATTATTATCGCGTTCGCGAGAACCGTCGGCAGTGTTGCTATCCAGGAATGCTTAACCCCACGTAAAAGGTATGCCCCGATAGCGCCAAGCAGAGTTGCCAGCGTGCCGAATATCACGTCCCATATCAAGCACCCGGTAACGAGGTTTGAGATAAGACACCCTATCGCTAATGCGGGGATAGCCTCTGGCAGGAATATCGGCAGAACACAGAGTGCCTCCGACAGCCTGAATTGGATTACTCCGCTTGCAAGACCGACAAGGGAGGTCAGATAGGTCAGCGCGACGTACAGCGCCGCGATAAGTCCGCCTCGCGCAAGTCTGCGCACCGCGAGGCTCGAGTTGGTTGCTCTTTTCATTTTTTGCTCCTTTAGTTTTGTTTTTTTGCGGCTTGCCGCTGGGTGAGGAAGGTCTCGAACTCACCGGGAGATATTTTACCACATTCTCGCGCCAAAATCAATAGGTGGGGAGAATTTCCTCTCCTCCCATAATGTTTCGGTAGCAATTCCGCGCGCCCTGTAGTACAATAGATATAGTAAAGGCAGGTGGTTTTCCGTGGATTATCTCAGAATAAATTCCTCGAAGCTTAAGATTACCCTAACCTCGGCAGAGTGCGCTCGCTACGGCATACGGGAGTCTGACGGGGAGTATGACTCGCGGCTTGTGCGCGGCGTTATCTCGGATATACTCGAGGAGGCGGGTGCAGGAGAATTCTGCCACCCTCACGATAAGCTCCTTGTGCAGCTTTACCCGATACGGACGGGCGGTGCGGAGCTGTTTATCACCAAGCTGTCGCACGTTGGAGAGCGCGAGCGCCGCGCGATAACCGAAGCGGATAACCTGGATACATACGTAAGGGAGAGAGTGGCATTTTCTTTTAACAGCCTTGATGCGCTCATAGCCGCATCGAAGCTCCCCTCGCTACGTGCGAAGGCGGCAGATCTCTACGTAAGAGATGAAAGACAATATATCCTCTTGCTTGACGAGGAACGCCTAGGCAGGCTTTCGGATTGCGATATCCTCTCGGAGTTCGGGTCCCGCCTTCCTCCCGCAGCCGCTCCGCGCCCCGAGTGGGATAGGCTGCTTGCATCGGAGGATGCTATCGCGAAGCTCTCGCGGCTGTGAATTATGGCGACGGGGGCGTAATAAAAGGATTGAGGGCTGTGTCTGTAGCCCTCAATCCTTTTATTCTCTATCTGATATTAACTTACTTCTCAATATCGCTTATCATGCCGACTCTTACTGCGTGCCTGCCGCCCTCGAATTCTGCGCCGAGGAAGGAATCCACTATATCCATAGCCAGGCAGCTGCCGATAACTCTGCCGCCGAGGCAAAGCACGTTCGCATCGTTGTGGTTTCTCGTGAGCCTTGCAGAGTAGGTGTCGGAGCAAAGCGCCGCGCGTATGCCCTTGTGCTTGTTTGCTGCCATTGACATACCTATTCCGGTGCCGCAAACGAGAATACCGAATCTGCCCTCGAGATCTGCCTGCACGCTCTCACATACTTTGACGGCAAACTCGGGATAGTGGCAGGATGCCGTAGAATCCGTGCCGCAGTCAACGACCTCGTATCCGCTTTCCGTAAGATGCGCCTTGATTTCCTCCTTAAGGGGATATCCCGCAGAGTCCGCGCCTATGTAAATTACTCGTTTTTCCATTTTTATCTCCATTCCGCTGCCCCCCGGACAGCCTGTAAAAATTGTGAAATTATCAGCTTGCCTTACGTCTGCTTGGCGGCCTCGCGCTCCAGCCTCTCGCGCTCCGCCTGGGGAACTCTGAGATATGTGGGTGCAATCTCGCTGTCGCTCACGGTATCGCCGCGCTCGTACGCGCGAAGGGCTACAATGCCAACTGACGCCGCATTCTCGTTGAGGAGCAGCGCGGGGGTTTCCTCCAGGCTGACTCCAAGCTCGGTGAGCGCTCTGTGCGCCGTGGCATATCCGTCGCCGCATAGATAAATTTTTTCACACGGGTACGCCGATAGCATCTCTGCAAGCTCTGTGAGCGGTATAGCCATATCCTCGCTTAAGCGCGTGATGCCGCCCTTGCCCGAACGGAACAGAGCCGTGTAAACCTGACCGCGTCTTGCGTCCATACAGGGGGCAATAATTCCGTCAAGCCCTGCAAGATTTTCTGCCAAAGCCTCGATCGTAGACACCGACACGCAGGGAATACCCTTGCCAAAGGCAAGCCCTTTGATAAGAGCCGTACCGATACGCACGCCCGTGAACGAGCCGGGGCCGACTGCCGCGGCATAGAGCGAAACGTCGTCGAATCCGAGCTTCAAGGACCTCAGCATATCCTCTGCCATGGGCAGAAGCAGCTCGCTTTGCGTAAGTCCGTTATCTATTGTGTTTACCGCCAGTATCCTCTCTCCGTCAAGCACGGCAACCGAGGCAGCCTTAGCGGTGCTGTCAAAAGCCATTGTTATCATAAATGCCTCAAAATTTCACACGGGTAGCCGTGTTTTGTAGTGTTTTTTCAGTTTTGCGACAAGCTCACTCGAGCGATATGCCGTCGATTTCAATTTCTCGCTCGTCAGCTCCGCCCTCCGCTCGCTTAATGAGAACGCGTATAGCATCACTAGGTATCTCATCGGGCGTGCGAACGCTCCATTCCGCGATGCAATAGCCCTCCGCGCGCAGATAATCGTCGTAGCCCACCGATTCAAGGTCATCGTAATCCTCTATTCGATAAAGGTCGAAGTGAAAGATCCTGACACCCTCTCTCGAGCGGTATTCGTTGACTATCGTATAGGTGGGGCTTTTAACGCCGCTTATTCCGAAAGCGGAGGCAAACCCGCGGCAAAATACCGTCTTTCCCGCGCCCATCTCGCCGTCAAGCGCAACGAACGCGCGCTTGTTCCCGCTTGCTTTTATAGCTTCGCCAAGCCTGCGCCCCAGCGCCTCGGTCTTCTCGGCAGAGCTTATTTTGTAAACCATTAGTTACATTCCCTTCAAATAATCCTCGGTTTTTCCACCAAGCACGTAATTGAGTATATTCTCATACTGTGCAGCCTTGCCCTCGACCTTGCCTGAGAAAACAGCACGGATAAGTGTGTTTTTAGGGGTGTCGTCGGGGTCTGTAAGCTCGGGGGCTGAAACCTTGTAGCCCGCCGCCTCAAGCCTTGCAAGCCTTATAGCGTCCGTGAGTGCCTCGCACAGCTTATTACGCAGGTGAGGGAAGCGCGTCAGGAATTCCAGCTCTGCGATATCAACTTTGTCGTTAAGGTATCTGTGGCAGCACGGCGTTGAGAGTATAACCCTTGCCCCCAGCCTTATAGCACTGTTTATGACTATGTCCGTCGCTACGTCGCAGGCGTGCAGAGAAATGACAAGATCGGGAGCCTTGTCGGACGGTATATTTTTTATATCGTCACACACAAATCGCATTCCGCCAAAGCCGAGCCTCTCCGCCTCCGTCTCGCACCATCTTATAACGTCGCGCTTAAGATCAACGCAGAGCATCTCGCACTCGCGCCCCTTTATCTTAGATAAAAAGTAGTACGCCGCAAAGCTCAGATAGCTCTTGCCGCAGCAGAGGTCGTAGACAAGAAGCGGGCCCTCGGCGGGCAGATTTGAATATACGTCCTCAATATGCTCAAGGAAGCGGTTGATCTGCCTGAACTTACCCTGCTTCTTGTCGTGGACGCGTCCGGTTTTATCGCTTATGCCGAGCGATATAAGAAAGTCCTCGCCACCCGTCAGTATGTAGTTCTTCTTATTGTCAAGAGCGCTGATAGCCGACTCAAAATCAGCAGCTCCGCCGCTTAATGCTCGCCTCAGCTTGTCCGCGCCGAGCAGAGCCTCTTTGCCCGATTTTGACACCTTGTATTCTGCATCACATGCGGTCGTTATGAGATTTGCCTGCATATACGAGGAGCAAAGCGAGACAAGCTCGGAGCATAGCTCCGACTCGCCAACGTTCTTATGCTTCACGGTGTCGCCGGGGAGAGAGTACTCGAGTGCAAGCAGACGTCTGCCCTTATGCACGACGAGCCTGCCCGCAACCCTTTTTATCTCACTCTCGGCAGGCCTTGAGAAGACAAGCTTTTTGATAGCTCCCGATTTGAAGGCAAGCTCTGCAAGAGAGATAAATTCGTCCGATTTCGTCATTCTTCCTCGTCGTCCTCGGTCTCGGGAATTTCCTCGATCGGCTCAGCCTTCTTTTTGCTGAAGGAGAGCTTGTTCTCCTCGCCTCTTGAAATGCGCGCGAGATTGCTCCTGTGACACCATACTATCAGCGCCGCAAGAATTATCGTAGAGAGAACCATGAGCATCAGAGGCTTTGCACCGCTGAAGAAAACTGCAAAATAGCCGTTAAGCACGACGGGGTAGAGGCATACGCCGATAACCGAGCCGAGCGAAACGAACTTCGTGAAGGCTACCACGCCGACGAATATGAGTATGAGCATTCCCGCGATGGGTGGAGTGAGTATAAGCGCCATAGTGGCGGTGGAAAGCACACCCTTACCGCCGCGCAGCTTGTAATAAACGGGGAAAACGTGACCGATAACGGAGAACAGACCGGCAATATAGCACATCTCGCTCATGCTGACGGGTCCAACGTACCAGAAGCCGAAAACGATGCCCGCAAGGAGTATCGAAAGCGCGGTCTTGAGCATATCGCCGAGCAGAGTAAAAAGCGCAGCCTTCTTTCCGTAGTTGCGGAGCATGTTGGTGGTGCCGGCGTTGCCCGAGCCCTTTGTGCGGACGTCCTCACCGTAAAACACCTTCGAGATAATTATAGCCGAATTCACGCTGCCGAGCAGATATGATACCGCAAGCACGGCGATTATCGCAGGGATAAGCACGTACCAGGGCATAGCGATCCAATAGCTGTATTCGGGGAACAGGTAGGCAAGTAAGCCTTCGTTAAGATTAAACATAAAATACCTCCAAATTGTTCAGTATGCTGAAGATCGACACGCTAACACTATATCACAAAAATAAAATAAAGTCAACACCCACGCGCGACGGAGTGCTTCGCCGGGGCGCAAGGCTGCGTGCTATGAGGCGGCTATTGCATTTTTCCTCTGAAGGTGATACAATTAATAAAAAAGCGAGGAGGAGCGTATGAAGAAGGCTATAGAAGGCTACCTTGCAAGCAAAAAAATCGAATATTACGGTATCCTCGCCTACAGCGATTGCTATGAAACTGCAGGGCACATAATGGCAAGAGAGGATTTTACCCCTCGAAGCGTAATAGTCTATCTTGCGCCTTACTATGCCGGCGAGGCCGAGAATCTCTCAAGATATGCAGCCTCGCTCGATTATCACATTATCCTTGGGGAGATAGGCGAGGGCTTGATAGAGGCGCTGAAAAGGGCGCGCCCCGGCTGCTCGGCTCGCAGCTACGGAGATCACAGCCCTATTGCAGAGTGCCACGCCGCAGCGTCGTTAGGACTCGGGGTGATGGGTGACAACGGTCTTATAATAAATGAAAAATACGGCTCATACGTCTTTGTTGGCGACGTTGTTACGGACGTTGAGCCTGAGATTCTCGGCGCCGTGAAGCCCGTACCCGTGTCGAGATGTATGCGATGCGGCGCGTGCAAGAGAGCTTGTCCTACCGGGATACTCGGAGGAGCGGGGAGGGACTGCCTCAGCGCGATAACCCAAAGGAAGGGCGAGCTTGCAGAATGGGAGATCGAGCTTATTCGCGAGTGCAATACCGCCTGGGGCTGCGACCTCTGCCAAAGCTCCTGCCCGTATAACGCCGATCCGACACAGACACCCTTAGAATTCTTCTATCTGGAGCGGCTGCCGCGGATTGACAGCAGTGCGGTTGAGGATATGAGTAAAGAGGTATTTTCCCGCCGTGCATTCGCCTGGCGCGGTAAGAAAACCCTGCTTAGAAATCTTGCTATACTCGAAGAGAAAAGGGACGGGAAGTAGCCCGGGGCGTGTCGAAAAAACGCCAATAACACATATGTATTGTTGCGAGCTTGCTCCTTTATCAAGACGAATACCAACAAAGCAAAAACGGCGCAGAATGCCGCTTTCATTCTGCGCCGTTTTTTTGTATCGCCCGGTCTAACCCGCTGGGCTTAACCGCGTTTTTTGCAAACTATTATTGTCAAAATCGTTGATTTATCATCTTTTTCTGAACTTCAAAGGCGGGATACCGAAGTGGTGCTTGAATTTGTCGGAAAAATAGTTGGAGTCGTTGAAGCCGCAGGAAAAGGCAACCTCGGTTATGCTCAGCTCGGGATGCTCGCGGAGCATCGTGCCCGCTCTCTCGAGCCTCGCTCTTGCTATGTAGTCTGCGAAGCCTATCCCTATCTCGCTTTTGAATTTTCTTGAGAGGTATGCCGTGCTGACCTCGCATATCTCGGCAACCTCCCCGAGCATCAGCTTCTCGCCGAGATGCGCGTCGATGTGAGCGATTGCCGTTGCTATCGGAGCGCTGATTTCAGACGGCTCAGCGCCTCTGTCTGCACCTCTCGCCACTGCCACAAGAAGCGTGTGTATCAGCCCTACAACGGACTCCTCGGTGTATTCATCGGGACTTTTCACCTCGTTCGATATCTCGCTTATCAGCTCGGCTGCCCTCGCGCTGAGCGCGCTGCTTCTCACCACGGCTGGCAGGTGCTTAAGCGCCTGCTTCATTTTTTCTCCGAGTATAAACGAGCGCAGTACGACCTCGTCCGCAACGCAACCGCCCCCCTTCGATTCGAGCGTATACGTGCGCCCCTCGATCGCGATGACAAGGTCTCCATCCTCGAGCCGGTATCGCTTGCTACCCGACGTCAAGGTAGCCTCTCCGTTTCGTATGAGCAAAAGGGAATAGCGTGCCCGTGTGTCGGGTTTCTCGGCTTCTATCTTAACTTTTCGGTACGTGAACGGCGTATCGCTCGCCGTCTTTATTCCGCTGTCAATCATACTTGCGTCTTCCTCTCGTGAGGTCATTTTGCACATCGCCGGTGCGAATTATTTGTGCAATATGACAGTTTGCTTGAAAATGCCGCGTTTTTTAATTCCGCTTTTGTGTAAATGTTAACATATTCGAGCAAAAAAGTCAAGAAAAATGGAAATAAAAACAAAAAATCTAAGGAAGGCGGTAGCCCTTTCCTGTAGAATATTATATATAAAACATTTATGTTTTTAATAGGAAACACCATAGGAGGATTTGCAGTATGCAAAAAACGAAGTTTAGTGCAAGACTTGTTTCGTTCGTCTTGACACTGGCTATTCTGCTTTCGATGTTCTCGGTATTTGCATTTGCAGAGGAATCGCAGGACACCGGTGTTAGTCCCGACGAGCTGAGCGTCGCCTTTAACAGGACGTTCTCAGAGGGCTGGGATTACGATAACGGTATTGTCGATGGCCTTGCAAAGGGAAATACGGCAGAGCTGGCGCACGAGTATAGGAACTCGGGCTACAACCACTACCTGAAGCTCACGAAGCAGAATACCAAGGTATCGTATCTTTACATCGATACCGAAAACAGACTCGCTACGTCGGGTAAGACCTTTATTGAGCTTGATATTACCGCAGGCGCTAGGTGCGCTATGGGTCAGGCTGTAAGGGTTTCGGTGCAAAACGACATCAAGACTCTCGTAGAGTTCAGAGATGACGGTATGTACGTTCTCGGCGAGAACGTCGGCTCCGCCGTCTACTCTATGAAGTGGGAGTCGCTCGGCTTTGAGTTTGACTTTGACTACGTGAGTGAGGAGACGCTTGATACCGCATTCAAGGTTTCTGCGTATCACAACGGTACGCTTATAAGCACGAAGATCTGGGAGTACGGCCGTTACGGCGCCGGAATCACTCAGGTTCGTTTTGCGTTTGGTGACGTCCGCGAGGACAGCGTCGGCTCCTGGTACGGTGTCGATAACGTCCGGGTGTATTCCGGTGTTGATACCTTCACCGAGCTTGAGTCTGAGGAATACGGTCTCGCAGTAGATACCACTCTTCCTAAGGATTATGAGCTTGCGGGCAACGCTGCGGATCCCGACGGATATCTTCGCGGCACACCCAAGGTTGAGAGGCTTGATAACGTCGGCACCGCTTCCGTTCACTACAACCGTCATTTCGGCGAGGGCTGGGATCTTACCAACGGCGCCGAGATTGTTGCAGGCGGTAATAACGTTGACATCAAGAGCGAGAAGGACCTGGAGGGTAACTACAACTACTTCTATCGCTTCAGAGCGCTTGGCACGACCGCGGGCTACCTCAAGGTTCCCGTCGTCTCCTATCCCACCAATAGTGCGCTGTACCTTGAGCTGGACATGAAGGCGGGTGTTAACACTAACCTTGGCAAAGTGCTTGAGGTGCGCTCTGACAGCGGCTCTATGTATGCGGCAAGCATCGTTAACGGCGAGCTTCAGCTCTTCGGCGACTCGGTTGGATACATAGGCTCCGATTGGGTACACCTTATATTCGTGTTCTCTAACACGCTTAACGGCGACGGTAATTACACCTGCACGGTATACTACGGCGCGAGCGGTCAGAAGACCTGCGATTACAATATCGGCGTGGTGACCGAATTCCGCATCGGCACCGAGGCGGGCGGCGGAGACGATAAGTTCGGTGATTGGTTCGGTGTCGATAATCTTCAGATCTACTCGGGCACCAAGCAGTTCGTTACCATTCCTGCCGACGATTACGGCTTTGGCGTTAACGCTACGCTTCCCAAGGACTTCGAGCTTAAGGAGGCTGAAAAGGCCGAGGAGCCCGTGGTTCCCGATACCGACGAGGAAGTCGGAGTAGGTGATTTCAAGGTTCAGTACGGTGAGAACTACGTCCTCCGCGGCGAGCCCGATCTGCCCAGAGTAGAGGTTGACGAGGATACCTGGATCCGCTATAACAGGCATTTCGGCGAGGGTTGGGACTTTGGCCATGGCTTTTCCTCGAGCAGCGGTGCAGGTAACCAGCTGTTTGATTTGCAGGCAGAACAGACTCTTGATCTTACCTACAACTACTATCAGTACTACGAAAAGCTGAGCGGCACCGACGGCTGGTGGTCGTTCTCCGCAGGTAACAATGCGCCCACCACCGGCAGCGTGTATCTCGAGATGGATCTGCGCGCCGTCGAGGGCTGCGACGTTGGACGTCTGTTCCAGATAGACCTTTATTCAACCGAGAATACTCGACCTACCTTCTTAGGCTTTGAGGACGGATACCTCGTCACGTATATCGGCAGTACCAGCGGAGTCAAGCTGGGTAAGATCGGCGAGGACGAGTGGGTTCACGTTGCTGTTCAGTTCGACTTTGACTATGATCTTAAGCATCCCGAGAGCGTTAAGTCCGGCAAGTCGCAGTATCAAATCAGGATCTGGGCAGGTGAAGAGGTTTACTACGAGTGCGTAAGAGAGACGAGTGCGTGCGTTGCTCCCAGCTTCCGTGTAGGTCTTACCGGTGCTGACGTTACCACGTACGGTCACTTTGCCAACGTCGATAACCTTCAGTACTACGGTGGAACCTCCTCCTTCGCTAACCTTCCCGAGGATAACTACGGTACCGCGGTGAATGCGAATGCCGAGAAGGACTTCCCGATTCAGACTACCACCGTATCGATCGACGATATGATTCTGGATTCGCTGTTTATGAAGATAGGCTCCGAGCATAGCCTCGTTAACGGCGAGCGTGCCGATAACCTCTACGATGAGGCTACCGCTAAGGCTTACGGCTGTCCTACCCTTGTAGACGACGTTCTTTGGATTCCCCTTGACACTGTACTGAACTTCCTCTCCTATCCTATATACATACATGAGGACGGTCTGTCCTTTGATATATCCACCGGTACTAAGATTACCTATATCACCCTCGGCAGAAATACTGCTGTCGTAGGCTCCGAGAAGATTAATCTTACTGCCGCACCCGCTATGGTTACGGATAAGCTCGGCTATGAGTTCCTCGGCGTTACTATCGACGACCTCATTCTTCTGTTCCCCGAGTTCCATATCAACCGCGACGATATGAACATGATCGTGTTCAGTAAGCACGAGACTATCGCCTCCGGCAACATATCCGAGACCATCAGAATGGATATTATGAAGGACTTCCTCTTCGAGTATCTCACCGCAGACGAGCTTTACGAGCGCGCAGCGGACTATACCAACAACTTCGATCATCCCTATCTGATCACCAATCAGGAGCGCTTTGACGAATTACACGAGGTGTGGGTTGCGGGTCAGACCTCCGAGGATGATGATCCCACGAATGACGTTGAGTTCGATGCGACTCTGTATAGCTATATAAGAAGTATTGTAGCAAGCGCGAACACCTACTACAATAAGTACAGCGCATCGAACGTCAACATCACCATTACGGGCGGCGGCTCTCCGTACGACGGACTTAACCCTCTTTGCTATCTCTATGATAACGAGTCGAGCGGTTACGGTCTTCAGCACTCGTATAAGAGCACCGCGGGCTACGACCCTGTCGGCGGACGTCTGTATCCTCCGTACGATCCCCTTGAGCCCTTCGCATACGCTTACCAGGTTACCCGTGATATCAGATATGCGCAGATCGCATACGATTATGCGAACGAGCTTGTAGACTGGGATCACTGGGGCCCCGGACACTTCCTTAACGCGGCAGATACCGCAGCTGCTGTGTCGCTCTGCTACGACTGGCTCTACGATGCATGGGTTGAGCTTGGAGCTGACGTTGATAAGATTGCCGACGGTATCTTCTACCACGGCGCTCTCCAGGGATATCTTGTATCCACCGGTAACCCCGACCCTCACGGCCGTCTTGCCGGTAACGGATCCGTTTACACCAAGATGGTGAATAACTGGAACGCCGTTTGTACCGCAGGTATGGCAAGCGCGGCGTTCGCCGTTATGGATTACAAGAACTACAGCGTTGATACCAAGCTTGCACAGTCTAAGGCATCGCTCCGTGCAGAGATATACGGCGGTGAGCAGGTTCGTTACGTGTGCTCCACCCTTATAACTATGAACTATAAGACGCTTATTGCTAACGGTCTTGCGATTTATGCTCCCGACGGCTCGTACGAGGAGTCCGTATCCTATTGGGCGTACGGTGCGGGCAACCTGTTCCGTTATTCTCAGATTCTCGAGTCCTGTCTCGGAGATGATCTCGGTATTATGGACTGCTGGGGCCTTGACAGGACCTGTTACTCGATTCTTCACATGGTTTCCTCCGACTTCCGCAAATTCTCTTATAACGACACCACTACCGGCGGTGCCTGCTCCTCGGGATACTTCAACTACGTTGCACAGGCTGTCGGCGACGACTTCTTAAGGCTTGTTCGCCAGATGCATATAAATGATGGCGGTCTTGCCGTATCTATGACCGACTCGCTCTTCTATAAGGTTGTCGATCCCAACGCGGATATCGAGATGCCGCTTCAGTACTATCACATCGGTATCGACGGATACACCACTCGTTCCTCTTGGGAGAGAGGTGCTGTATTCGCAGGACTTCTCGGCGGTGATAACGATGACGGACACGGACATATCGACGCAGGTCAGTGGATCTACTATTCGCACGGTATAGCCTTTATCGAGGATATGGGTGCCGACGGATATAACACCTATAACTACTTCTCCAACAACCATATGTATAGGACCACGGTTGAGGGACATAACTGTATCCTCGTTTCCTCCGATCAGACGAGCCTGCCCGCAGGACAGCTTCGTGACTCGGTCAGCCCGATGATCGAATACTATGATAATGAGTACGGCTCCTACGCGATCATGGATACCCTTCCCGCGTTCGGAAACACGCTCATTTCCTCCTACCGCGGTATGATGCACACCAATGACCGTAACACCGTTATCGTTCAGGACGAGATAGTTCCTAATGGTAACCAGACGGTCAACTGGATCGCACACTACACCACCGATATGATAACCGACGTCGAGCTTACCAACAACGGAAGAACGGCTATCTTTACCTCGAAGCGGTCCTCCGTAACCGGTCAGCCTGTTACAATGCGTATGAACATCATATCCAACATACGCGGTATCTCCTTCAAGAAGCTGACTGCTTACGATTACTTACTTGATGCTACGATGAGACCCGGTGACTCCGAGGCAATGGGTAAGCAGCCTGAGAGCGACCGTTCTAACTGGCTCAAGCTCGTCGTAACCTTTGAGAACATGATGTCTATCGACTTTGCAGTCGAGCTGGAGGTTATCGATCCCTCTAATCCTATCTCCTCGGGCTATTCCAAAATCATGAAGATGAATAACTGGATGCCCGGTCCCGATACTCGAGTTGTCGACGACACAGAGGAAGAGGAATTCACTGAGACTTCCACTATCCGTGGAACGGCGCAGGCATCCGACCTTATCGGTTATGCGGCTCGCCTTGACTCGATGTTTGACGCAGGTACTCATTACGACAAGATTGCCGATTTCTATGCGGCTATCACTCAGATGAACTACACCGTTATTCAGCGCGGAAGAGAATACTTCGAGTCCAACTCGATGTTCGCTGACAGCCTTTACAAGTTCGATAGCTACTATTCACTCTACGATGCTTACCTACAGGACGTAGGGCAGACGACGACCGCGGTATTCGCGATTACGGATATGCTGACGGCATCGAAGACTAAGGCGGCGGACGAAGCGACTGAATAGTCGCACGGTCCGAACTGAATATCCCGCGGGCGCCCGCCCGCGGGTGTAAATACTACAAAGGAGAATTTTCGCATGAAAAGACTATATAAAGCTCTTGCGCTCAGCCTTCTTCTTGCGCTCGTGCTGTCCGCCTTCGGCATGTTCAGCACCTTCGCACAGGGGTCGGACACTACCGATCCCGCCGAGTTCAGGACGCTATACGATATTGAAAACGCAACGGAAGCGGTGAAAATGTCGAACGTTGGCGGTAGTAATCCAAATTACCCGGTCATGAAGGAATACGTCGAAGGAGATCAACCGTATTGGTCCATTTCCTTCGAAGGGACCAAGGCGGGAGATAGCGCTAATGCCAACGATTACCTTAAGACCGACTTTAAAAACGAATGGGATGTGCTTGTTCGCGACGATAAGGGCTACGGTAGCCGTGCCGCTGCTTCGAAGAACACCAATTACATCATTTTTGATCTTGACGTTGCTACCGAGACCGAGTTTATTAACGATATTTATTTCAACTGCCGTCTTCTGAAGAGTGGTGCGACGGCATATAATGCAAATACGGTAAGTGGTTCATATCCCGCTATTAAGAGAACGGATGATGGCGGATTCGTCGTATGTAATACTGACGGCTCGAATCCCGTAGCTCCGCTTTCCCCTATAACGGGTAAATGGGCGAACGTAACTCTGGTTTACGATTTCACTGCCGATACGAACGTAACGTACGTATATATCGACGGATATTATTGCGGCAATATAGCATCCTTTGGTGCCGCCACGGCTATAATCTACTTTGTGCGTTTGCAGACCGTCAACAGCGGAACGCTCGCTCTTGACAACATGTCAACAAATATTGCAAACTTCACGATTAAGTCTGTTTCGACTGAATACGATGGATTGATGACTGAGGAGGGCGTTCTCGGCAACTCTGCTATGCCTCTTTACGCGATTCCCGAGCTTGCATACTGCCTTGAGGATCTTCCTGAGGTGGGTTCGAAGGTCGCTGATATCGTAAGAGGTAACGAGACCATTCCCGTATACTCCACCGATGATATCACCGCAGATCTTCAGAACGGTGATACCGTTAAGCTTTATCAGAAGCTTACCGAGAAGCTCTTCGTTCCCGCAGGCGAGACTGTTACCGTCCTTGATATGGCGGGCAACGATATCACCGCAAGCTGTGTTAACTCTATTCCCGCAGGCGGCACTAAGTGGATTGCTATCTCAGGCTCCGACGTTACCTACGGCAGCGAGCCAGCCACCGCTGATAACGATCCTCTCTATGCAGCTATCTCGGATAGCGCGGCAACCAAGCTTATCCTCCTCGAGGATTATGCCACCTACGGCGATGCATCTAAGACTGCCGCCAAGGGTCTTGTGATCGACCTTAACGGCAATAAGCTTACGGTTAATGCGAGCGGCTCTTACGTCGCTGCTGCCGATGGCGCGTTCACTCTCGTTAAGGACGGCAGCCTCGAGCTTCTCTCCGGCAGCCTCGTGTCCTCAGTTAGCCCCGGCGTAGTTCGTCTCGATAGGGTCGATGCAACGGTTGTCTCCGATGCTCTTCTTTCTCTGACTGCCAGCGGAGCTATTGAGTGTGAGGGCAGCAGCATAAACGGAAACGGACAGGCGATCCGCCTCTCCTCCGCGGCAAGCACCGTTCTTAACGTCGTTATCTCCGGCTCGGAAATCAATTCCGGCGCGGCATCTTCCATCGCCCTCTCGGGCGCATCGTCGGGCAACACCGTTGTTGACCTCTCCGTTACCGACTCAATTATCGGCTCGTCCTCGGCAGCGGCTATCACTATGGATATGCCCGCTCCCTCGACCGACTTCTCCTTCGTGCTTGACGCCGAGATTTCGGATACTAAGCTCGCGGGCACCTACTTCTTCGAGCAGCTCTCGAGCGGATATACGGACGGCACCGATTACGGTGATGCGTACTCGTACGCAGCGAACTTTACCATGACCGACGTCGAGCTTCGAGCATCTAACGCGGATAAGGCGGTTGCTAACAAGGCTGCTAAGCTTTCTCTCGCGACGGTCAGCCTTGATATCTACGGCGAGGTTACCGCTCCCTCGAACGACGTTTCCGCATACCTCAAGTGTGCCGAGGGCGCCGCATCCGATAACAATACCGTTAACCTTAGCTCCGATGGCTCGTGGATACTCCGCAGCCTTCCCGAGATTGCAGGATATTATTCCTACACAACTAACCTTGATTCGCACTCCTATATCCTCAACGAGCATGAGTATGAGTTCTACGCATACGTGGGCGACCCCGTGAACGAGAACAACATACCCGAGAAGCTCCCCGCAGAATCGAGCCTTCTCGCGTATCGCTGGGAGTACAATATTGACGGTGCGTACGAGGGTATCATCACCTATAAGGGTGACATTAAGGCTAACGTAACCGCATCCGACAGCCTCGCGCTTAACGTATATCTTCCCGATGACTTCGGCGACGATGCTTACAACTACGTATATGCGAATGGCAATAGAGCCTCGGTTTATGACGTTGCTCACGATGGCGAGAGCTATAAGGCTATCACTATCCCCGGCATTGATCCTCTCTCCGCTACCAAGGACTTCAAGATCAAGTTCCGCGTAGTAGATGAGAACGGCACCGTTGCCGACGTGGTATGCTACGTATCCGTTCTCGACTATATCGAGAGCGCTCTTAAGAGCGACGCTCTCACCGCTGAGGAAAAGCAGCTCGTTGCAGCTCTCCTTAACTATATAGCTAAGGCAGAGAAGTACGGTAGCATGAACGGCGAGAACTCTGCTGCCGTTAAGGCTCTCCTCGACTCCACCGAGTACGGCGCGATAGTCCTTCCTACTCCCGCAGCAGGCGAGGCTAAGAGCTCTGTAGGCAGCCTCGGCGTATTCTCGGGCTTAAGACTTTCGCTCGATACTAACGTTACCTACGAGCTTGCCGTAAAGGATGGCTTTGCAGGACAGATCACCGTCTCCTACACCAAGGGCGGCAATACCGTTACCGAAACGCTCGACGTTGAGGCAGGCGACGTAGTTAAGGTGTCTATGCTCGCATACGAGCTTGATACTACCGTTACCGTATCCTACGGTACAAACAGCGGTGAGATCAACCTCGCTGGCTACATGAGCCTTATTCCCGATTCTGCGAAGGGTGATGACTTCGCCGCTCTTGCTGAGGCGATAGCAATCTACGCCACCGCAGCCGACGCGTACAAGAATTGATCTTTACGGCAGAGGCTAATTAATTCAATTTACATCGGGGAATGTGCTTTGCGTATTCCCCGAAAATAAAAAATATCACCCTCTTGGCAAATCGTCACAAGGTATTGACATTCTGCAAATTGGATGATATAATAATAATGGAGAGCGCCGATGACGGTTGCCTCCAACTTTACGATTAAAGAATTAACCGCCTTCGAGTTGCAAGCTGAGGCGGTTAATTCTTTTTGTTATGATTGTCTATGTATGTTAGTATTGAAATTATAAGTCCTGCGAGCAGGAACAGCAATTCCCATGTAACGAACATCGGCATCACCTCCCCTCTCTCGGGAAGGCAAAAAAGAATCTGCGTTCCCGATTCAGGGAAGCAACCGCCACCGTGTATGGCGCTCTCCGGGTACATAAAGTACCATCATCATTATACCATGCTAAAACAACAAAGTCAAGGTAAATACATGTAGATTCCCAAAGCCTACGAAAAGAGGATTAAGAACGCCCGGTCTTAATCCTCTGATTTTATCTCAACCCAGTAAAACTTAACACGGGTATGGGTGCGCGTGGATTTGTACGACACTTTTTGACGTTAAAATGTAATGGACAAAAGAATGCAACCTTGCTGTTGCACACTCCGCAGAACGCGCAAAACTGCGTGTTTGTCAACATAAAGTTACATAATATGAGTTTGCATGCCGTTTTAACGCTGAATTACCGTGTTTTGCGGAGCCGTGATAAAATGTAGGGCGGCGTTGATACCGTATTTGTAGGGCGGTGGCTTGCTGCCGCCGAAAAAGTTACCAATAAAGAAAACGGCGGGAGATAAACCCCCGCCCTACAATGCCTTACCTTTCCCCCATTCCTCATTTTCAACTTTCCATTTTCAACTTTCAACTTAACAAAATCTCCCTTCAGCCTTCCCTTGTGTAAAGGGAGGTGGCACGGCTTGCCGTGACGGAGGGATTGTAAGATGTTAGATTTGCGAAAAAACACTCCCTCAGTCACCTATGGTGACAGCTCCCTCGGAGATGGAGCCTATAGGAAGGCTTACAAGACTCCGACCTCCTCGTATTTTAATTTTCTCCGTTTTGCATTAATTCCCCCGGGAAAATTTGTTCAATATGTCAATCTTGACAAAAGCCGTTGACACACGCGCGCATTAGTGGTAAAATATTACTATAAGAAGTATGCGCTCGCGCGCATATACGCTTGTTATTTAATTTTGATTTCTATATAAAGGAGAATCCTTATGAAGAAACTTACAAAAGCGCTTTCGGCAGTCCTTCTGCTCGCGGTTGTTATCAGCGCCTTCGGCGTCTTCTCCGCATTTGCAGACGGTGCTGAGACCTCTACTGAGTTCACAACTCTTTATGACATGGATGCTCAGACCAGTATTACGGTATCTAATGTTGGAACTGATAACTACCCTCAGACCTATCCCACGATGACGAAGGGAGAGGAGGATGGTCAGACAAAGTGGACGCTTTCTATGGGGGACGCTCAGGTTGGAGATAGCGGTAACTCCGGTGACTTCTGGTCCATCGATGGCCTTGGTTGGAGCATCAGGGTCCGCGATGATGCCGGATATGGCACGAGAGCAGGCGGTGAGAAGAACACCGATTATGTAATTCTCGATTTTGACATCGCCACCGATACCGAATTTATAGACGATATTTACATCAACGCGCGCTTCCTGGCAAGCGGTGCGGCAGCATATAACAAGAATCTTACCTCGGCGGCTGGCGCTTATCCTGCGTTCCGGAGAGCTGACGATGGCAGCCTCATTGTTTCTAATGATAAAGGTGCCAATCCGGTATCTCCCATGTATCCTATTACCGACAAGTGGGCTGACGTTACCCTTATCTACGATTTTTCCAATGATACGGAAAACTATCTGTATGTCTACATAGATGGCTACTACTGCGGTAATATAGCTGCTCCCGCAATTACGAGCGCGGTATTTTATTTCGCTCGCGTACAAACCATTAATGATAATACGGTTGATATGGCAGGTACATCTACCAGCTTTGCGAACCTTACTCTTAAGCAGGTTCCCGCAGGCTATGAAGGCGTTATGACTCAGCGCGGCGCTCTCGGATCTGCTGTTCATCTCGCGGCTATCCCCGAGCTTTCGTATTGTGTAGAGGGTAAGCCCGGCACCCCCGAGGGCTACGAGGCCATCTCTAAGCTTGCCGATATCAAGCGCGGCGAGGAGACTATTCCCGTATATGACGTTGACGATCTTCACGGCGACCTCCTCGACGGAGACGTCGTTACCGTATACGCTGACGTAGCGGCTCTCAAGGGCGGCGCGTTTATGATTAAGGAAGCGTCCGAGGGCGTCGCAGCTAACGTTGTATGGCAGGATGCTAACGGTGCTACTCTTGGTGCCGAGGGCTCGCTCTTCGCGGCTCCTGCGGTTGTCAGTGTTCCTTACGCTGCTGCATGGGCTATGCTGAAGGGAGATGTACTCTCGAGCGGCTCTCAGTCCGAGTATGATGCCGACACTACCTATCTTTACGATACGCTCTGGGAGAGCATAGTGAGCGACAGCGGTGTTAAGGACGTCGTTCTCTTCGAGGACTATATTATGTACGGACGCTCCTACGGCATCACCGGCTCTACCTCTAGTGGCTCCAACGATAATAGAGTTTCGTCCGGCTCTATAACCGTTGATATGAACGGTCACACCCTTACCAACGCGGCTAAGCGTACGCACATTATCTATGTTTACGGCTCGAATATCAGTATTGTATTCAAGAACGGCAATCTCGTTCACTCCGCCGGCGGTAACAATCTGGTGATGGGCTCTAAATCCGGTCAGCACATAACCGTCGAGAACTGCAACGTCACTATTGACGGCGGTACTATCTTCGACCAGCGTGCGGGTATCGTTCTTTACCGCGATTGCGTTATAGATACCAAGTCTACGCTCTCGAACGTTAAGGCTACCGGTAATTCGATAAGTGCCATCTACGTCATTGACTGCGATATCACGGCTACTACCTCTCTCGCTAACCTCGCTCAGACTAACGAGAGCGGAGTTGGTAGATACGGCTCCGGTGTGCTTGTTGCCACCTACGTTAATACTAAGATTTCGGGAGGCACTCTCGCCGACGGAGACATATATGCCGACGTCGGACATTCCGGTACCGCCGCCTATGCGCAGAACCTTGTCAATCACTACGTTTCCGCTATCGGATGCGAGTTTGAAAGCACGGGGCGTCTTACGCTCTCCGAGGTTCTCGGCGTTCCCGCAGAAGGTGAGACCGTTCTTACCGCGAGATATATGCTGAGCTTAGTGAACAGTAAGATCAAGGCATCCACCCTCGCCTATATCAATCAGAGCAACGCCGATACTACCAGGGTTGATTATTACGCAAGCATAAACGTCAAAAATACCGTTCTTGACCTTTCCGCGGCACTTACCGAAGGTAAGAGTATTGCATCTGATGTGGACGTTAGCCTCGCGAAGGGCACTGTGGCTGCAGAAATTCCCGTGGGTGACAGCGTTATTAATCCTACGATAAATATTCCCGAGGGCTGCACGTGGGCACACACCTCCTTCCTTAAGGGCGGATATATTCTCACCGACTCCACCGAGACCTACACCTATCAGTACGGTACAGGCGAGATTAACGAGATAGAGTGGAATAACCCTGCCGACGGCACCGAGGACCCCGTTGCTATCTACGATATAGCTCCCCTTGCTAGCCTCGAGGGCGTATATACCTACGAGTGGGTGCAGGACGGTAACGCCTTCAACACCAAGTTTATCCCCGATCCCTCGCTGAGACCCGATGCTAAGGCAACGCTTTCGCTCACCGACGGCTTTATACTTAACGTCTATATCCCCGATGATAATGCCTACAGCTACGCTGCAAGAGATATTTACGGCAATGCTCTTACCGGCTATGGCGTAACGCTCGACGGCGCGGCATACACCAAGTTCTCCTCGAAGGGCGTATCTCCCACTCGCACCGAGAACACGGCTCTTACCCTTGATCTCACCGTCTCGGGCGTCTACGGCGACACCGCGATAGTTCCTATCGACTACTCGGTAATGGATTATATCGCCGCGTATACCGTGGATGAAACCACCTCGGACGAGGTGCTTGTAAAAGCTATCATCAATTATATATATAGCGCGTACGTGTACGCGGGCATGGATACCGCATCTCTCGAGCAGTATAAGCCCGAGGGTGACTACACCATGGTAGAGGACGGCGCAATTATTGAGTCTCTCCCCGGCGTTAAGATCTCCGTTAACTATGACGAATACCTCGCATGGGGTATCAAGGCTACCGAGGGTACCCGCCTCACCATCAGCTATTACGATTACACCTCGGGTGATGCAGGCGCTGTGCTTTGCGAGAAGAGCGTTATCATGCCCGAGTCGGGTATAGTATACGTTCCTATGTCTGCTATGAACTTCGCGTCTGAAATCACCGTAACCAAGGGTGACGAGAGTGCAAGCGTCAATCTCGCAGGCTATTACTCCCGCATCATTCAGGACGATGCTAAGGCTATGGTAGCAGCGATCTACCACTACGCTAAGGCTGCTTACGATTACATCAGCGTAGAGTTCAAGGATCCCTCTACCGCCTCCGACGGTACTCTCAGCGCAGACGGAAAGACCCTCACCTATACCGATAAGCTCTTCATCGACGTAGAACTCGATTTTCTTAACACGGGCTTCGGCTCTGCAGAGCATATCGTGTTCAACAATTGCACCTTCCTTATGACCGAGACCGCATACTCCACCTACGTTGGCGGCGGTGATGCGCAGGGAAGTGTTAAGTCCTATACCTTCGATGGCTGTAGCTTCAAGATGAGCGCAGCTAACACTAACGGTAAGTACGCTCTCGCGCTCGTAGGCGGCGAGAACGCCCCCGATTATACCGTTAAGAACTGCACCTTCAACGCTCCTCGCGGCATCAACCTCACGGCTAGCTACGGCGCACCCGTGTATGGAAATATCACCATCGAGGGTAACACCTTCACCCCCGGTGATAATGATGCTCCCGTCGCTATCCAGATTGCGGCAGCTGCCGATACCGCGCTTGTCGCAGACGCTATCGCTATTAAGAACAACGTATTCGAGTGCGGCATAGCAATAAGAGCGCACGAAACGCTTGAAGCAACCTATGCCGACGGCGCGGGTCTTGCCGCTCTTACCGGTCTTGTCACCTTCGGTGGTAACACCCTCGCCGAGTACGCTACCGCAGTTACCGACGATGGCACCGACGCAACCGTAGCGATCGCATCTGCTTGGTCGGCGAAGTTCAGATAATCAAGCGATTATCTGAACAGTTATGATTGCCTTTCGGCAAGTTATGAGTTATAAGATGCTCCGCATCGATATGATTGCCTGGCGGCAAGTTTAGGTTCGTGAGGCAATCATATCATCACGTTCACCGTAGGTGAATTTATCACTCATCATTTATCACTCATCACTTTTTGCAGAGTTATCTGAACAGTTATGATTGCCCCGTGCGACCCCCGAAGCTCATTCTATTCGCTTCGGGGAACCCTGGCGCGACAAGCTGAAGGCTGCGAGGTAATTACACCGCTTTTGCTAACTAAACATTACAAAATTTAACGTTTTTCAACGAAACCCGTTCTGCGACGCTAGTGCGCAGAACGGGTTAATTTTGTGTTTTGCTTGTAGTACATTCATCTAATTTTTTAGCGCAAACGGCATTTTTATTGCACACCCTTCGACTTGACCCTTTTGAGGTAACGTAGGGCGGGGGCTTGCTCCCGCCGCCCCTATGCATAGTTTTGCATTTATTCGGATTTATCAGTTTTAGGGAACGAGCATTCCACCGCGTTACTTTTTACCTTTTAACGGCGGGAGATAAACCCCCGCCCTACAACGCCTCACCTTCCTCTGTTCCTCATTTTCAACTTTCCATTTTCAACTTTCAACTTAACAAAATCTCCCTTTAGCCTTCCCTTGTGAGGGAAGGTGGCATATGAGCGACCGCGTCGGCGAATATGACGGATGAGTAGTCGTATTTGTAGGGCGGTGGCTTGCTGCCGCCGAAAAAGTTACCAATAAAGAAAACGGCGGGAGCAAGCCCCCGCCCTACAAGCCTATCTTCTCGCGCCGCCTCCACCCCGTCTACACCCTCGGCAGAGCCGAGGACTTCATCACGCAGTGACTTCTTCTGCCTTTTGCAGATTTCTTCCGAGCCTCGCTCGGATTTTATTTTCCCCGCCCTACGATGCCTCGACCTTCCCCCATTCCTCATTTTCAACTTTCCATTTTCAACTTTCAACTTAACAAAATCCCCCTTAGCCTTCCCTTGTGAGGGAAGGTGGCATATGAGCGACCGCGTCGGCGAATATGACGGATGAGTAGTTGCCCAAGTAAAATGTTCTCTTTAGAGCTTAATTGATGATTAATGGCTTACCATTCTCTTTTAATTTCCTTTCGTTCCACTTATCTGACCGAGCAAGTACGACTACTCATCCGTCAATCGAAATTGAGATTAATTCCGATTGACACCTTCCCTAACAAGGGAAGGTTTATAAGCTTTCCGTCTCCACCCTCGGCAGAGCCGAGGACTTCGTCACGCAGTGACTTCTTCCGCCTATGGTGGATTTCTTCTCGCAGCGCGAGATTTCTTCCGAGCCTCGCTCGGATTTTATTTTCCCCGCCCTACAATGCCTTACCTTCCCCCCATTCCTCATTTTCAACTTTCCATTTTCAACTTTCAACTTTTGTTTTTACCCTGTTTCAGGTTATTTTCCTTATTTTTCCGTAATTAGTGGTAAAATATTTCTGCATACGTATATTTTAATATATTTACGCACGCGTTTAATACCCTCTCAAATAAATTACTCTAAAAAAGGAGAAAACAAATGAGAAAACTAACTAAAGCTCTCGCCGCAGTTCTTCTCGCAGCTATCGTGCTGTCCTGCTTCGCAGTATTCAGCGCGTTTGCTGAGGATACCTCGACAGAGACGGTGTCCGCAGAGGACAACTATGGTAACGTCATATTTGATATGAACGCTACGCCCGATATAGAGATGGATAACGTTGGCGACGAGTACGCCGACGTACCGATTTTCACTGTCGATAAGGAGGGAGAAGTTCCGATCTGGAACGTTAACTACGTTGATACTCCCGCCGGTGTAAACCCTAATACGAGCAATTTGCTTGCTCCGTTTAAGGGGAGAAACGATATCAGGTATGCAGACAGCGAAACAAACGGCGCGAAGAATGTAGACTACATAGTTATCGACCTTGACTTAGCTACCGACACCGAATTCATCGATGAAATGATTTTCAATCTCAGATATAACGGCACCGATGATAAAACCGCCGGAAACAGTGCCACCAGACCCTCGTGTCTTCCCATCATAACAAAGGGTACTGACGGCAGAATATGCGTTGCTAACTCTGACGGTAGCAATGTCGTACGCCCTGTATTTGACGGTAAGGATAAGTGGACTAACGTAACCATCGTCTATGATATTACTTCCAGCGCGCCCGAGACGTCTTGCGAGTATGACGTTGGAGTGGGATACGTATATATCGATGGTTATTACTGCGGTAATATCAACGGCGTTCTTGCTGAAGGTGTTGAGATCGACTTCCTTAGAATAACCTTTAGCCCCGATAACCTTACCGCCGATAACGCTTCTACAAAGATTGCTAACCTCACCTTCAAGACCTTCGAGGCAGGATACACCGGCAGAATGACCGAGTCCGGCGTTCTCGCTTCCGACCTTGTATCTCTCCACAACATTCCCGAACTCAGATACACTCTTGCAGACCGTCCTGGAACTCCCGAAGGATACACCGGTTATGAGATTGCTACCATCACCCGTGTGGTTGATGGCGAGACGAAGGATATCCCCGTTTACGACGTTGACGACCTTCACGGCGACCTTCTCGACGGAGATATCGTTACCGTACATTCCGACGTAGCGTCCCTCAAGGACTACTACGTAGTTAAGAAGGTTTCCAAGACCACTGTAAACGAGGAGACCGGCGAAGAGGTAACTGCCGACGCTCCTGCTAACGTTATTTGGCAGGACGAGGAAGGCGTCGTTCTTGGTGCTGAAGGATCTCTTTACGCAGCACCTAAGGTTATAGACGTTCCCTCCACAGCTGATTGGGTTGTGATTACGAACGGGACTTATGCAAGTTCCGGTAGCGCCGTGTCTTCATATGATGCCTCTACGAACATTTCGATAGATCCGCTATGCAATGCTATACCTACATCGGCGAATAGAACTAGCGAGATTATACTTTTCAGTGATTATACTGTATATGGTTACGGTGCCAGTGGAAGTACCGTTACAAGTAGCAGTAAGTACAAAAAGTCTTCTTCTATGACGTTCGATCTTAATGGGTATACACTCAAGAACGATTGTCAATATGTTAATAGCGCGCATTTCCTTGGCGGAGCATCCGCTGTAACCTTCACGTTCAAGAATGGTACTGTTGTGCAGCGTAACGGCGGACAAAATTTGGTTTATTTATACACTGCTGGCACCCGCGTTATAATGGAAAACTGCACCGTTAAGAATTCCGGGTCAAGCTCCACGATATTTGATCATCGTTACGGCACGGTCATTTACAAAGATTGTACTATTGAGGCGGGTGCTGCAGAGGCGGATTCTCAAAAAGCGATCGGTGATAACCATTCATACTTCGTCATGGATGGGTGTACTGTTACCGCCAAAGCGCCTCTTGTTAATGTAGCGCAGACCAGCATGTCTCAGGTGGGCAGATACGGTAGCGGTAACATGTGGACTGCATTCGTCAATACCACTGTTACAACAACTAAGGTTTTGGTTGAGGGCGATGCGTATGCTCACGGAAACACAAGCACCGAAGCACAGTACATGAAAAACGTAGTAAATCATCATGTAGCTATACTTGGTAGTGATATTACGTCCAGCGGTAATAATATTTTGCAGTTTACACTAAAGACTGGTAATTTAGATAAAATCGACGAGATAACATCGTATGAGACAACCGATGAAAATGGTAATACGATCACAATTTCCGAGACTATGCCCCTTACCCTTAACTACGAGGCATATATTCACGGTAGCAGAATCGAAACCCGAAGCTCGACAGACGGTGCTCTTCTCTATATGACTCCTCAATATGATAAAACTTCTGTAGTTATGAGCGGAGACGTAAGACTTGTTAACTCCGATTTCAGCCTTTCTAATGGTATTCTTGAGCTTCCTTTGGCTGCGGATATCAACGTTAAGGTCAGCGATGGATGCAGGTTCAGCTCTGATACTACGATGTCGAGCGAAGGTAAAATCGAGCCTATTATGACGTACGGTGACGGTAATTCCGCGCTCGTCCACACCTCCAACGGCGACGGCATCTACAACTACATCGTATCATCCGATTACAGAGATTGCCAGTACGTGCTTGGCGAGACTGTTGAAAAGTTCCAGTGGAACGCTCAGAGCGACGAGGAGGATAAGGTTGACATTGATAGACTTGTTACCCTTGCAGCCGCTACCGACGTATACAAGTACGAGTGGGATATACAGGGTAACGTATGGACTGCAAAGCTCGACAACAACTTTAGCTTCAAGGCTAAGTCGACTCTCATACTCGAGAACGACC